>JAPYOG010000174.1 GCA_028278785.1 Candidatus Poriferisocius anaerobius
GATAAAACCTCCGCCAAACCTCCACCATGAGGGTGACAGGGCCGTCGTCGATCAAACCTCCACCATGAGGGTGACGGGGCCGTCGTTGGTCAGCTCGACGGCCATCATGGCGCCGAAAGAGCCGGTGGCGACGGTGGCACCGAGGCTGCGGAGTTCAGCGACGAGGTCGTCGATCAACCCGGCGGCTCGGGCGGGAGCGGCCGCGGCCAAGAATGAGGGGCGGCGGCCCCGGCTGATGTCGCCGTAGAGGGTGAACTGGCTCACCACCAGAAGCTCCCCGCTGGTGTCGGCCACCGAGAGGTTCATGTGCCCGTTCTCGTCGGTGAAGACGCGCAGGTTCCACAGCTTGCCGGCCATCTTCTTTACCGTGGCGGCATCATCGTCGTGGGTCACCCCCACCAGACAGCACAGCCCGGGGCCGATCTCCCCGATCACTTCGCCGCCTACTCGAACCCGGGCTTCAGCAGCCCGTTGCACCAACACTCGCACGACGCCAAGATAGCGGCCGCGCAAGGCCACCGAGCATTTGCCAATCCCGCTCAATTCCGAAAGTGCATTTCGCCCAGTCTGCGGCCGCGCAAGGCCACCGAGCATTTGCCAATCCCGCTCAATTCCGAAAGCCTTGTGGGGTTATGACTTCGGCGGATCGACCGCTAAAAATCGCCCTTTTGTCGTATCGGAGCAAGCCCCACTGCGGGGGACAAGGGGTGTATGTCCGCCATCTGAGCCGGGCGCTGGCCGACCTCGGCCACCATGTGGAGGTGTTGAGCGGACAGCCCTATCCGATATTGGACGACCGGGTGCCACTGCACCAGCTCCCCAGCCTGGATATCTTCAACGACACTCACCCGGGCCGGCTGCCAGGGCTTTGGGAAATCAAATCATGGGCAGATGCCGTTGAGGTGGGATCGTGCATGACGGGTGTCTTCTCGGAGCCCCTGTCCTTCTCCATTCGAGCATGGCAAAAGCTGCGCTCCCAGATCGGGGCATTCGACATCGTCCACGACAATCAGTCGCTGGGGTACGGGCTGCTGGCCATCGAGCGTGGGGGGCTGCCTGTGCTGGGCACCATCCACCACCCCATCACCGTCGACCGTCAACTGGAGTTGGAGCACGCCCGGAGCACGGTGGAGCGGCTGAGCAAGCGGCGCTGGTATTCATTCACCCGGATGCAAGCCCGGGTGGCCCGCCGCCTGCGCCGCATCATCACCGTGTCGGAGTCGTCGCGCGACGACATCGCCCGGGATCAAAAGGTGCCCCGACACCTGATACACGTGGTTCCGGTGGGCGTAGACCCCGAGCAGTTCCGACCACTGCCCGGCGTCGACCGCAAACCAGAGCAGATCATCACCACTGCCAGCGCGGATGTGCCCATGAAGGGTTTGCGCTATCTGCTGGAGGCGGTGGCCAAGCTTCGAACCGAGCGGGATGTCCGCCTCATCGTCATCGGCAAACCCCGCGAGGGGGGCACATCGGCGGAAACCATAGCCAAACTAGGTCTGGGCCAAGTGGTGGAGTTCATCTCCGGCGTGCCCGACGAGCGCATTGTGGAGCTGTATGCCACCAGCTCGGTCGCAGTGGTGCCGTCGCTTTATGAGGGCTTCTCGCTGCCCGCCATCGAGGCCATGTGCAGCGGCACGCCGCTGGTGGCCACCACCGGTGGGGCGCTCCCCGAAGTGGCCGGCTCCGGCGGTGAAACGTGCGTGTCGGTGCCACCGGGCGACAGCGGGGCCCTGGCCGCCGCGTTGACCCAGGTATTGGACGACCCGGCGATGGCCGCCCGCATCGGCGCGGCGGGACGGGAGCGGGTGATCAGCCGGTGGAGTTGGCGCCACACCGCCGAGCAGACAGTGGAGCACTACCGGGCGCTGTTGGACGAGTGGCGCCACTACCGGTAGCCCTTGGCGATGTCCGAGGATCCGGCCAACCATGCTGACCGTTGACTACCGCCGTTTGGGCGTGAAGCCGGGCGAACGGCTGTTGGATTTGGGGTGCGGGTTCGGGCGCCACGCTTATGAGGCGGCCCGGCGGGGCGCTCATGTGGTGGCTTGTGATCTGGCTTGGGCAGAGTTGGCTCAGGTTCGCGCCACCTTCGCGGCTATGAGCGAGTCCGGCGAGCAGTGTGACTGGTCGTGCCAAGCGGTCCGGGGTGATGCAACCTGTCTGCCGTTCCCCGACCAGTCTTTCCACCGGGTCATTGCCTCAGAGGTGCTGGAGCATGTGGACTCCGATGATCTGGCTCTGGCCGAGCTGGCCCGAATTCTGCGCCCCGGCGGGGTGCTGGCCGTGACCGTGCCCGCCTGGTTCCCGGAAAAGGTGTGCTGGGCCCTTTCAGATGAGTACCACGCCCCCAAGGCGGTGGGCGGCCATGTGCGTATCTATCGGCGCAGCGTGCTTCGGAGTCGGCTTCGAAACGCCGGCTTGGCCCCCTACGCGGGCCACCATGCCCACGCACTGCACAGTCCCTATTGGTGGCTGCGGTGCGCGGTCGGCCCCAATCGAGACGACCACCGCATGGTGGCGGCTTACCGCCGGCTCTTGGAATGGGATATTGTTCGCCAACCGAGAATCACCCGAACAGCCGAACGGGTACTAAGCCCAGTGCTGGGCAAGAGCCTGGTTGTCTACAGCCGGAAACCAGGATCAAAGAGTCCGAGGGAGGCCGAGCTTGCCGCCGCCTGAATCCCACAAGCCGAGGCAGATCGAGTTTGCCGGTGCCTGAATCCCACAAGCCGAGGCAGGCCGAGCTTGCCGGTGCTGGCCCCCTGATGCCAAGCAGCGAGAGAGTTGCCGGGCCGTGCGTGGCCGGGGTTCTGTCGGCGTCTGAGCTCGAGACGACGGCCGCCGGCATTGCCGAGTGGCAGTTGCCCAACGGCATGATCCCCTGGTTCCCCGGCGGCCACGCCGACCCGTGGAATCACGTAGAGGCCGCCATGGCCCTAACCGCGATGGGTTGCCGGCCCGAGGCCGAACGGGCCTACCAGTGGCTGGTGGACCATCAGCGCCCCGACGGCGCCTGGCACCAGTACTACACGGCCGACGGCGTGGAGCAAGACAAGCTGGACGCCAACTGCGTGGCCTACGTGGCCACCGGAACCTGGCATCACTATCTGTGTACCGGCGACCGGAGCTTCTTGGAGTCCATGTGGCCGGTGGTGGAGCGGGCGATGGACTTCGTGCTCGACTTGCAGCTCCCTCGAGGCGAGATTCGCTGGGCCCGCCACGCGGATGGCACTCCGTGGTCGTTCGCCCTGCTCACCGGGTCGTCCAGCATCTGCCACAGCCTGCGGGCTGCTATCGCCGCCGGCGAGGAACTGGGCCGTGAGCGGCCCGACTGGGAGCTGAGCGCAGCTCGGCTGGCCGACGTCGTCCGCACCCAGCCCGACGCCTTCGCCCCCAAAGACCGCTGGGCCATGGACTGGTACTACCCGGTGCTGTCGGGCGTGGTCACCGGGCAAGAAGGCAGAGCCCGGCTGGCCTCCCAATTCGATCAGTTCGTGATGAACGGCCTGGGGGTGCGCTGCGTGTCCGATCGGCCCTGGGTCACCGCCGCGGAGACCTGTGAGAGCGTCATCGCCCACTTGAGTGTGGGCCGGCGGGACATCGCCGCCGAGATGTTCGAATGGGTGCAAGACCTGCGGGCCGATGACGGCTCTTACTTCACTGGAATGGTCCACCCCGAGCGAACCCACTTCCCCGCCGACGAGCGCTCCTCCTACACCGCGGCGGCCGTCATCCTGGCCGCCGACGCCCTCTCCGGCAC
>JAPYOG010000175.1 GCA_028278785.1 Candidatus Poriferisocius anaerobius
CCGCAAAGCGCGGTCGCGCCTGTAGGTTCTCTTCGCCCCGCGGCGAGACCTTGGCGAAGCGGCCGTCGCGGGCGCAGCCGCCGCTGTCGCGGTTCAGCGCTTCCCCGCTACGACCACTAACCGGGGAGCGCCGCCATGTGGTGCCCATGCATTCTCTGCAGGCTCTGGTCGCGCCGGCGACGGCGCGCTGCCTGTCTTCTGTCTGTGCCGGCCGTCGCGATGGCGCTGGTCGCATCGGCCCTGGCCCCTCCGGCCGGTGCCTGGTCGCACCACCACCATGAACGGCCGGTGTTCCGCCCGCCGGTCGACGCGCCGGTGGCCGATCCCTTCCGCCCGCCGGAGGATCCCTACGGCCCGGGCAACCGCGGCATCGAGTACGACACGGTGCCCGGCCAGGTCGTGCGGGCTGCGGCAGCCGGCACGGTGGCGTTCGCTGGCCCGGTGGCGAGGTCGCTGTACATCACCATCGACCACGGCGGCGGTGTGACCAGCACGTACTCGTACCTTCAGCGCATCAGCGTCCGGGCCGGGACCGGCGTGGCCCGGGGTCAGGTGATCGGCATCGCGGGAGAGAGGCTGCACTTCGGTGTGCGGCTGAAGGGTGCCTACACCGACCCGGCCGGCTTCATCGGCGTGCGCCGGATGAGAGTGCGGTTGGTGCCGCTGTGACCCGGCGCGGTCTGTCGGCGGCGCTCGTACACTGCTTCGTTGGCCCTTCGGGGTCCGACGGTGTCGAGCGGCGCCGCCGAATCACTTCGCAACCCGCGCCTTCACCCGGTCGTCTAGGCGTCCGGCGCGGGCCACGCAGAACCGGGAGAACAAACACATATGGCTGTTGTCACCATGAAGCAACTGCTGGAGGCCGGGGTTCAATTCGGTCACCAGACCCGCCGCTGGAACCCGAAGATGAAGCGGTTC
The DNA here is from genome assembly GCA_028278785.1 of Candidatus Poriferisocius anaerobius. Classification (GTDB taxonomy): domain Bacteria; phylum Actinomycetota; class Acidimicrobiia; order Acidimicrobiales; family Bin134; genus Poriferisocius; species Poriferisocius anaerobius. The sequence goes on from JAPYOG010000175.1 coordinate 919, forward strand.
ATCCACGGCGACAAGGCCGGCATCCACATAGTCGATCTTCGCCAGACCCTGGCCCATCTCGAACGCGCCTATGTCTTCGTGCGAGATCTCGTCGCTGACGGTGGCACGGTCCTGTTCATCGGCACCAAGAAGCAGGCCCAGGACTCAGTGCAGTCCTTCGCCGAGCGCTGCAACATGCCCTATGTCAACGAGCGTTGGCAGGGCGGCATGCTCACCAACTTCCACACCATCGCCAAGCGGATCGCCAAGATGAAGCAGTACCAGCGCATGCGCGACTCGGGCGAGTTCGAGGCCATGCCCAAGAAGGAGGCGCTGCTGCTCGAACGGGAGTTGACCAAGCTGGAGCGCAACCTGGGCGGCATCCGCGACATGGAGGAGCCCCCCGGGGCGGTGTTCATCCTCGACACCAAGAAGGAGTACATCGCGGTCACCGAGGCCCGCAAGCTGGGTGTGCCCATCGTCGCGGTGGTTGACACCAACTGCGATCCCGACCTCGTGGACTACGCCATTCCGGGCAACGACGACGCCATCAGGTCTGGGCGGCTCATGGCGCGAGTGATCTCCGACGCCGTGCTAGAGGGCCGGTTCATCCATTCGAAGCGCACCGAGGCCACCGGTACCGCCCGCGACGCCCTCACGGAGGCGGAGGTCGCCGAACAGCAGGCCCTAGCCCGGGCGGAGGCGGCCGCCGAGGCTGCCGAACGCGAAGCTCGCGTGGCCAAGGCCAAGGCAGAAGCGGCTGCGGCCGAGGAAGCGACGGCCGGGGACGAGACAGCCGAGGCCGACGACTCCGCCGCCGCCGACTCGCCTGAGGCCAGCGACTCCGCCGCCGACGCCGACCCGCCTGACGAGGAGGACTGACATGGCGGTCAGTGCTCGGGACGTGAAGGCGCTGCGCGACGCCACCGGCGCGGGGATGATGGATGCCAAGAAGGCCCTGACCGCCGCCGATGGCGACATGGAGGCGGCCCGGCAGATGCTGCGGGAGCAGGGTCTGGCCAAGGCCGACGCCCGGAGCGGCCGGGACAACGATCAGGGCGCGATCGCGGTCGCCGGCGATGACACCGCTGCCGCAGTCGTGCAGCTCAAATGCGAGACCGACTTCTCGGCCAAGAATGGGGGCTTCACCGCGCTGGTGCAGACTCTCGCTGAATCCGTGCTGGCCGGTGGCCCCGGCGCGGTCGATCAGCACGCGGCCGAGATCGAGGACCTCAAGCTGGTACTGAAGGAGAACATCGACGTCGGGGTGGTCGAGCATCTGCAAGCGGCCGACGGGAATGCCCTCGACTCTTACGTTCATCGCCAGGACGGCCGGGGAGTGAACGCCGTCGTCGTGGAGGGCAGCGGTGTCGACGCCGGCGCGCTGCACCAGGTGGCGCTGCATGTCGCCTTCGCCAAGCCGCAGTTCCTGAGCGCGAGCGAGATCCCCGCCGGCGAGATCGAGCGCGAGCGGGCCGCGCTGCTGGAGATCACCAAGGCCGAGGGCAAGCCCGAGCAGGCTTGGGACAAGATCGTGGACGGGCGGATGCGGGGCTGGTACGCCGAGCGCGTACTGCTCGAGCAGGGTCTGCACGGCGAGAAGACGGCGGTGAAGGACAGCATCGGACGCGGATCGATCGTCCGGTTCGTGCAGGTACTGATCGGCGACTGAGCGTGAACCATCCCGCCGATACCGCCGACTGAGCATGGACCATCCCGCCGACACCGCCAGCTCAGCGGCGCGGCGATCGGCTCGCTGGCACCGGGTGCTGCTCAAGCTCTCGGGAGAGGCCTTCGCCGGGGGCTCCGAGGGCGGTATCGACGGTGACACCGTTAGGCGCATCGCCGCCGGCATCGCGGAGGCTCGCGTGGCCTTCGACGTCGACATAGCCATCGTCGTCGGGGGCGGGAACCTGTGGAGGGGCACCCAGGGAGCGGGCGCCGGCATGGATCGGGCCCAGGCCGACTACATGGGAATGCTGGCCACGGTCATGAACGCCCTGGCCCTCCAGGACACGCTCGAGCAGCTGGGCCAGCCCACGCGGGTGCAGACCGCGATCCACATGGCCCAGATCGCCGAGCCCTACATTCGCCGGCGGGCCATCCGCCATCTCGAGAAGGGCCGGGTCGTCATCTTTGCCGGAGGCACGGGCAACCCCTTCTTCACCACCGACACAACTGCCGCGCTGCGAGCCGCCGAGGTGGAGGCGGAAGTCGTGCTGAAGGGCACCCACGGCGGGGTGGACGGCATCTACACGGCCGATCCCGAGGTCGATTCCGGAGCCACCCGGCTGGAGCGCGTCACCTATCTCGAGGTGCTCAACAAGGGGCTGGAGGTGATGGACTCCACCGCCATCACCCTGTGCATGGACAACGGCCTTCCCATCGTGGTCTTCAACCTGATGGAGCCCGGCAACCTCCAATCCCTGCTCGACGGTGCTCGGGTGGGTACGCTCGTTGCTCAGGAGGAGCCACAGGCCGAACGCGCTCGATAGGAGCCCATGAGCGAGGAGCTGATCGACATGGTGCTAGCCGACGCCGGCGAGCGAATGGACGACGCGGTTGCCGCGGCCAAGCGCGAGTTCTCCACGGTTCCCGCCGCTGACGGAGGAACGCCGCCGGGAACTTGCCAGGCTCGTGGGGTCGATGGCGGAGGATTCCCGCAACCGGGTCCGGGGTCTGCGCCGCCAGGCTCGCAAGGATCTTGACGAGATCGAGAAGGAGGGCGGGGTGTCCGCAGACGCGGTGGCGCGTGCCAGCGACAAGCTCGACGGCATCACCCGCGCCCACGAGGGGCTGATCGATGAGGCTCTAGCCAGCAAAGAGGACGAATTGCTCGAGGTGTGAGAACGCGGGCAGAGCCCGGGTCTCGGATCCGGGAAGCGAAAGGAGCGGTGTAGTGAGCGACCAGGACGACTACGGCGAAATGAGTTCGTCCGACGCGGATGAGCTCGACGACGATGCAGGCGTCGTGGCCGGACGGTCGGTGTTCGGCGATGAGCACGGCGAGCCCGCCTGGGGCGACGCGGGGACCACGGAATCGCAACTCACCGGGTCCGAGCCAAGGCTGCAGGAGGCCGACCCTCAGGAGTTGGGAGTGTGGACCGATCACACCTCCGCACCCCAGTGGGAC
>JAPYOG010000176.1 GCA_028278785.1 Candidatus Poriferisocius anaerobius
CCCCACAGCAGCACCACCGCCGCCCACAACAGCCCCAGTGCGACAGGCAAGGCCATATCAATCCCGGGCCATGACAATGCGACGCATCCACAGCGCTCCGGCGGCGTCGAGGGCCAGACCTGTGCCGAGGATTGCCAAGCCGAGGCGGGTGCTGAACAAAAAGGCGGCCGAGTGCTCGCCCAAACCGGCCGACACCAGCATGAAACCCGCTGGCAGAGCTGCGATCATCACCGCCGACGCCCGGGCCTGTGAGGTGAGCGAACGCACCTCCAGCTCCATGGCCGCCCGGTCCCTCAAGGTGGCGGCCACACCGTCGATGGCTCGGGCACGAGCACCGCCTGCGGTGGCGGCAAATGCCATGGCCGCGGCGGCCAAGCCGGTGCCGCTGCCGGGGCGGCGGCGGGCCCAGCGCTCGAATGCGTCGGCGGCGCGAACCCCCCGACCCAGCTCATCAGCCAAGAGCATCACCTCGTCGCCCAGCGGCGGCGGGGTGCCGACAGCAGCCTCAGCCGCGGCGGGGCCGAGCTGCAAACCGGTGCGCAGCCCGCGGGCAACGGCCTCCAGAAACCCGGGAAGCTGCGATTCCATCCTCTGGTCGCGTCGGTGGCGGTTGGCTCGCAGTGCCAGCAAAACGGCGGCGGCGAGGACGAAGCCGCCGACCGGCGCCCCGATTGCTCCGGCCTGGAGTACGCCGAATCCAGCGCCGGCCAAAAAGACCGCCCCCAAACCTCGCCACATCTGGGCCGACGACAAGTCCAAATCAGCCTGGACCGCCATGGCGTCAAGCCGCCGGGCCGCGGCGGTCACGAGCCGAGCCATCGGGAATCCGGATCAGCAGCGGTGGCAGTCCGAGGTGCCACCGAGGGCAGGCTGAGCAACTTGTGCTCGTCGGCGACAAGGCCAAGACGAGGACGGCGGCCATCCTCGCGGGCGGCGGAGCGGTCGATCTCCGCCACCGAGGTGATGCGGCGCCGGCCGTTGGGACGGCGGGAGACATGGACGACCAGATCGATGGCTGCGGTTATCTGCTCGCGCACCGCAGCCAGCGGCACCGAGGCGCCGTCGAGGAGCACCATGGTCTCCAAGCGGCTCATGGCGTCGTCAGGCGAATTGGCATGGCAGGTGGAAAGCGACCCCTCATGGCCGGTGTTCATAGCCTGGAGCATGTCCAAGGCCTCCGCTCCCCGGACTTCGCCGACCACGATCCGGTCGGGCCTCATCCGCAAGGCGTTGCGCACGAGCTGGCGAATGGTTACCGAAGCCACCCCGTCGGTGTCGGCGGGCCGAGCTTCGAGGCGAACCACATGGTTGCTGGCCAGGGACAGCTCAGCGGCGTCCTCCACGGTCACCACCCGCTCGCCGGAGGAGATCGAGGCGGCCAAGGCGTTCAAAAGGGTGGTTTTGCCCGCCCCGGCCCCTCCTGACACCACCAGGTTGCAGCGGGCAGCCACCGCCCAGCGCAAAGCCGCAACAACGCCGGGAGGGGCGAAGTCGGCAAGGGGAACAGGCTGGACGGAGAAGCGTCGAATGGTGACATAGGGGCCGTCCACCGCAACTGGGGGCACCACCGCATTGAGGCGGGCGCCGTCATCGAGACGGGCATCCACCATGGGGGAGCTGCGGTCGATGCGGCGGCCGAGCGGCGCCACCGCCTGCTCGATCAGCAGCTCAATGGTCTCCACGTCGAGCATCGTGCCGGTGGCCTCCAGCCGTCCTTTTCGCTCAACCCACACAGGCCCGGGACCGTTCACCATGACCTCCGACACCGACGGGTCGCGCAAGTAGGGCTCAATGGCGTCCATGCCTCCCCCGCTGCGACTCCAAGCCACGGCTCAAACCCCTTCGCACAGCCGCTCGAGGACCCTGATCGCCCCCTTGGGCACCCGGGTCCTGAGCATCCCGGCATCCACCGCCCGGGCGATATCGGGATCGATGGCGACGGTGGCCAAAACCGGCGCGCCGATGGCCCGCTCGCAGTCGGACCGCGTCAGCGCCCGCCCCGCCTCGGACACCAGCACCACTCCGCTGGGCCGCACCGGGAGCGAGACGGCGCGGCGCAGCGCCAGATAGCAGGCGCGGGTGACCAAGATAGATCGGTCGGCCGCAGCGGCCAACCGCCAGCGCAGCTCTTGGCCCTCCCCGGAGCCGTCCGGATCGCCTCTCGGCCCCAGCACCCCCGCGTCCACCACCACCAGGGCATCGGTCGCCAGCCACTCCACCAGCTCATCAAGCCTGCGGGCAGCAAGGGGCCCCTGGCCTCGGGGCAAAAGCGAGAGCGTGGGAGTCAGCTCTACGAGCACGCGCTCCAGCGAAGCAGCGGCCAAGTGGCTGTGAAGCCACTCCGCCAGCCCCGACGCGGGCTCAACGCTGCCGAACACCGCGGGCTGGTCCCCGCAGAGGTCGATGAGCAGAACAGGCCGCTCGCGGTCTTGGGCAGCCAGTAAGCTAGCGAGAGCCGCGATCACAGTTGTGCCAGAACCACCCTTGGTTGACCAACAGGTCACCAACATGGAAATCTCCCGCGACTTGGTCGCTTCGGCAAACAGAGGGGAACTCAGAACAATCTATGTTGAAAATTGCTAAAAGTCAACAAAGATTTTTGTTGAGGGTTGATATAGCTCGATTTTTTCGACCATTTGCCGGCTTGGTGGTGCCTCTCGCCGCGGTGGTCGCCGCCTTGGCGGTGGGCGCCGTCCTGCTCGGAGTGTTCGGCGCCAACCCGATCACCGGCTACCGGGCACTGTTCACCGGGGCATTCGGCGGCCCCGACGAATTGGCTGCCACCACCCTCAAATCCATCCCCCTCATGCTGGTCGGGGTGGGGATCTGCATTGCCTTCCGCACCGGCGTCATCAACATCGGGGGCGAAGGCCAGATCATCATGGGCGCCATTCTCGCCACGTTGGTGGCTTTGGCCCTGCCTGATGTGCCCCGACCGATTCTGGTGCCCCTGGTCATGGTGGCCGGCGCCGTCGGCGGGGGCATCTGGGGGGCGATCCCCGGAGCGCTGAAGGCTTACAGCGGCGTCAACGAGATTCTCAGCACCATCATGATGAACATCATCGCCGGATTCTTCATGAGCTTCTTGCTCGAGGACTGGCTCATCGAACCCGGCGCGATCAGGATCCAGCAGACCAAGCGCTTGACCCAGAACGCCGACCTGCCCATCCTGCCGGGGGGAACGCGACTGCACTTGGGCATCCTGGTGGCGTTGATAGTGGCCTTTCTGGGATATCTGCTGCTGTTCCGCAGCAGCTTGGGCCTGCGATTGCGGGCAGTGGGCCACAACCCGCATGCTTCCCGGGCCGCGGGCATGAAAGTGGAGCTGAGCATCACCCAGGCGCTGGCCTTCAGCGGCGCCTGCGCCGGCATCGCAGGCGCGGTGCTTGTGTTCGGCAGCGAATCGCATCGACTCATCGGCGAGGGAGGGCCGCTGGCCTTCACCCAGAGCGCAGGGTTCAACGGAATCGTGACCGCCCTGTTCGGCGGGCTCCATCCCCTGTTCACCGTGCTGTCGTCGTACCTGTTCGGCGGGATGCTGGCCGGGGGCATCTCCCTGCAACGGGCGGTGCAGGTACCCCAGGCGCTGGTGATCGCCTTGAACGGCGTGGTGGTGGTGTTCGTGGTGGGAAGCCTCTTGCTTCGAGCCCGGGTGCAGCGGTGGGCTGAGGGCGATGTCCAGATGGAGGGCCGGGCATGAGCGACCTCTTCGTCCAGATGGAGGGCCGGGCATGAGCGACCTCTTCACCGTGGCCATCATTACCGCCACTTTGGCATCGGGCATCCGGCTGGCGGTGCCCTTCTTGCTGGCATCGCTCGGCGAAGCCGTGGGCCAGCGGGCAGGCGTGCTCAACCTGGGCGTCGAGGGCGTCATGCTCATAGGCGCCTACGCCGCCTACTACACCTCACTGGAAAGCGGCAGCGCCGCATTCGGGCTGCTGATGGGGCTCGTGGTGGGCTTCGCCATGGGCCTCGTCTACGCCTTCATCACCGTGGTGATGCACGCCGAGCAAGGCATCAGCGGCATCGGGATATATCTCTTCGGCTTGGGCTTCACCGACCTTCTGTTCCAAAAGCAGGTTGGCACCCCGAAGAAGGCAAACAAGCTGGAGGTCAAGCCCCCCGACTGGCTGGTCGAGAACACCGGTCGGGCAGGCGAACTGCTGTTCAGCCACACCGTGCTCATCTATGTGGCCTTTTTGCTCGTTCCGATCGTCTATTGGCTAATGACCAAGACCACCTTCGGCCTCAACGTGCGAGCCGTGGGCGAGAACCCCCAAGCGGCCGACACCTTGGGCGTGAGCGTGAACGGCGTCCGCACTGCGGCCATCCTCTTCGGCAACACCATGGCCGGGCTGGCCGGAGCAGCTCTGGCCTTGGAGATCGGGTTCTTCCAGCAGAACCTCACCGCGGGCCGGGGATTCATCGCCATCGCCCTGGTGTATTTCGGAGCGTGGCGCCCGGTGGGTGTGATGTCCGGCGCCCTGTTGTTCGGCATCGTGTCGTCCACCGTGGTGACACTCCAGGTACACGGCGTGATCTCGGGATCGGTGTCGTCCATCGCCCACATGGCGCCAGCGGTGCTGACCGTGATCGTGCTGGTGGTGGTGAGCCGCCGCATCGGACAGCCGGCCGCTCTCACGAAACCATTCACCCGCGACGGTTAGCGGCCATCAGGCAACACTGCTTTTGCACTGCGACAACGAGATCGCTGATGACTGGCCCCAGAATATTGGCTACTGTTACCTGAACATCACGGGGCACTGATTCGGACTGGTGTCCCAGGGAGGGGAAAAGAATGAAACCTCAACTCGCTTTCCGGCTGCTCTTTGCGCTGCTGGCGGTATTCGCCTTGGCGGCGGCCGGGTGCGGCAACGACGACGACGCTCCTGAGGCCGAGCCCGCGGCGCCGTTCCGCGTAGCGGTGGTGGCACCGAGCGCGAGCAATGACTTGGCCTTCACGCAGAGCATGTTCGACGCGGTCAATGTCCTTGTCGAAGACGGCCAAATCGACGAGTTCGCCATCACCGACGGGACCTTCATCGTCGAGGACGCCGGTGCGGCCATCCGAGGCTACGCCTCGGAGGGCTACGACCTGGTCATCGCCCACGGTTCGCAGTACGGCGGCCCTCTCCAGGAGATCGCCCCGGACTTCCCCAACACGTCCTTCGCGTGGGGCACCGCGGTTGAAACGTTCGGCCTGCCCAACGTGTACTCCTACTCGGTTCGCTCCGACTTGGGCGGCTATGTGAACGGGGTGGTCGCGGCTCAGCTCACCGACAGCGGCGTCATCGGCGTCATCGGCCCCCTCGAGGTGGGCGACGCCAAGCTCTACGTGGATGGGTTCGCCACCGGGGCCAGGACTCAGAATCCCGATGTGGACGTCAACATCGTCTACACCGGATCATTCTCCGATGTGGCGCTGGCCGCCGAGGCCGCCGAATCCCACATCTCGGCGGGTGCCGACGTGCTGACCGGGTCGGCTCAGATGGTGGTGGGCGCCACCGGGGTGGCCCAGGACAACGACGTGCTGTGGTTCGGCACCCAGGCCAACCAAACGGCGCTCGGCGAGGACATCGTGGTGGCCTCGCAGGTGTATCGCTGGGAGGTCGTGCTCGCCCAGGTCGTCGATCAGGTCAAGGCCGGCACCCTCGGCGGGGAGACATTCATCATGACCTTCGAGGGCGGCGGATTGGACATTCAGTTCAACGACGCCATGAGCATCCCCGCCGCCGTCCTGGATTCGGCCCAAGCCACCATCGACGGGCTCAGCGACGGGTCGATCTCCACGGGGCAGTAACCCAACACCAGCCTTTGACGGGCGATAATCGAATATGAGCTCTGACCTGGCAGCACCCATGCCGGTGCTGCGGCCCATGCTGGAGATGCGCGGCATCACCAAGCGGTTTCCCGGCGTCGTGGCCAACGAGGACATCGACTTCACGGTGCTGCCGGGTCGGGTTCATACCCTTTTGGGGGAGAACGGAGCGGGCAAGAGCACGCTCGTCAAGATCCTCTACGGGCTCCACCAGCCCGACAAGGGCGAGATCTCCTTCGACGGCTCGCCGGTGAGCATCGGCTCGCCGTCGGCGGCAATCCGCACCGGCATCGGCATGATCCACCAGCACTTCATGCTTGTGGACACGCTCACCGTGGCCGAGAATGTGGCCCTGGGGCTGGGCAAGCCGCTGAGCATCACCAACTTGGGGCCCATTCGCCGGCGCATCAGGGAGGTTGCCGAGGAGTTCGGCCTGCACGTCGACCCGGACGCCTACATCTGGCAGATGGCAGTCGGGGAGCGCCAGCGAGCCGAGATCATCAAGGCGCTGTACCGGAACGTGCGGCTGCTGGTGCTGGACGAGCCCACCGCTGTGCTCACCCCGCCGGAGGTCACCGATCTCTTCGCCACCCTCCGCCAGCTCACCGCCGACGGTCGGGGGCTGGTGTTCATCTCCCACAAGCTGAACGAGGTTATGGAGATCTCCGACGAGATCACCGTGCTGCGCGACGGCAAGGTGTCGGGGCACACCACGCCAGCGGAGTCCACCCGGGAATCACTGGCCATGATGATGGTGGGGCGACCGGTGGAGTTCACCCGAACCCTCTCAGAGCAGGCCTTGGGAGAGCCCAAGCTGGAGGTGAGGAATCTGCGGGTCCGGGGCGACCGCGGCGAACTGGCCTTGCACGGTGTGAACATCGATGTGCGGGCGGGCGAGATCGTGGGCATCGTGGGCGTGTCGGGCAACGGGCAGCGCGAACTGGCCGAGGGCATCGTGGGGCTGCGCGAGATCGAATCCGGGGAGATAGCCCTCAACGGCAAGCTGGTGAGAACCCCGACTCCCAAGCAGGTGCGGTCGATGGGCTTGGCCTATGTGCCCGAAGAGCGCATGAAGTACGGCAGCATAGGGGAATTCACCGTAGCGGAGAATCTGGTCTTGGTGGATCACGACCGGCCTCCCATCGTGCGCAGCGGGTTGTTGAGCCTCAGCTCCATCGACAAGCGCAGCAAGCAGCTCGTGAGCGACTACTCCATACGCACTCCCAACACCAGCACCCTCACCCGCAAGCTGTCGGGGGGCAACATCCAAAAGGTGGTCATCGCCCGGGAGTTCAGCGGCAATGCCGAGATGCTGCTGGTGGCTCAGCCCACTAGGGGAATCGACATCGGCGCCGCGGAGTACATCCATGAGCAGCTTCTGATCCAGCGGTCCCAGGGCAAGGCGATCTTGTTGATCAGCGAAGACCTCGACGAGGTGATGGCCCTGTCAGACCGGCTGGTGGTGATGTACGAGGGCTCGATCATGGGCCGGATAAGCCGAGAGGAGGCCACCATCGAGCAGGTGGGCCTGCTCATGAGCGGTGTGGGCGAGCCCGAGGGCGCAGCAGCGGGATAAGCCGGCCTAGTCAGCTCACAGGAACCAGCGCAGGTGTCATATAAGCGCAGATGGAGATATGCTTTTCCATATGCGAACTACGATTATCTTGCCCGACGGGTTGGCCGAACAGGCCAAACGGCATGCTGCCGAGCGGGGATGCACTTTTACATCGCTGGTGATAGACGGCCTCCAACTCATGTTGCAGAGCACTCCTGGTGATTCGCCGCCGCCCCTGCCCACCTACCACGGCGACGGCCAGATGCTTGTTGACATAAACGACAAAGAAGCCCTCTGGGAAGCGTTCGACGCCGACGGCTGGCGATGATCCTTCCCGACGTCAACATCCTCGTCTATGGGTTTCGCAGCGACTTGCCCCAACATCGGAGCAGTCGGGCATGGCTTGAGAGCGTTCGCTGCGGCCCCGAGATTCTCGGGCTTGCCGATGCGGTTCTCACCGACTTTCTGCGGCTGGTGACGAATCGAAAGGTCTTTGCCGACCCTGTGGCGATCTCCGATGCCCTCTCATTCACGTCAGCGCTGCGGCAGACGCCAAATTGCCGGAACCTGGTGCCCTCCAGCGCGACCTGGGAGCAACTCTCGGCGTTCGCCTCAAACGACCCCTACATCGTCGGCAACCTTGTCCCCGACGCCTGGCTCGCGGCTCTTGCCATGTCCAACGGCGCACGTCTCGCCACAGCCGATGCTGGATTCGCCCGATTCAAGGGCCTGTCCTGGTTCAACCCCCTCCTCGCCTGACGGCAACGGGGGCGCAGCAACAGCGGGGCAAGCGGCCTGGTGGGATAGCGGGAACCGGCAGTAAGCTGGCGTCTCCCGGGAGGTGTCTGAGCACCTGGTGGGCTCCCCCGCCTTCAAAGCGGGTGGGACGGGCGATCCCCGTCCGGCGGGTTCGATTCCCGTCCACCTCCGCTATCCGGCGGCCTTGTGTACAGGTAGGACGGCTGCATCGAAGAGCGGCAGCGCATCCTGGGTCATGGCCCACTGCCGCAAGAGTTGATCTGATGC
>JAPYOG010000177.1 GCA_028278785.1 Candidatus Poriferisocius anaerobius
GGCGGTGGGCGTTGGTGTCCAACCTGCCCTACAACATCGCGGTGCCGCTGCTGCTAGATCTGCTCGACACCGAGCCCCGGATCGAGGCATTCACGGTGATGGTGCAAAAGGAGGTGGCTGAGCGCCTCGTGGCCCCGGCGGGCACCAAGGCCTATGGGATCCCCACCCTCAAAGTGGCCTACTGGTGCGAGGCCCGCATCGTCCGGTCGGTCCCTCCCACGGTGTTCCACCCCCGACCCCGGGTTTCGTCAGCGATAGTGCGGCTGGTTCGCCTGCCGAAACCGGCGGTGAGCGCCGACCCCGACCGCATGTTCTCCCTCGTCCGCACCGCCTTCGGCCAGCGCCGCAAGATGCTGCGCCGCTCCCTGGCCGCCCACTTGACTCCCGAACACTTCGCCCAAGCCGCTATTTCCCCCACCGCCCGCCCCGAACAGCTCACCCTGGAGGATTGGGCCCGCCTTACCGATGCTTCGGCGCCCTGATCCTGCAACCGGGGAAGGGCAGGGTAGAGTTCCGAGGAGTATCGGGCAGGGAGGATCGCTGCAATGAAGGTACAGCGAGACGAGGCATCTGAGTAACCGCGATTCCTGAATCACCGTTATCCCGCATTATATGTGTTAGTGGTACAATAGTGACATGAATGGGACGCACACTCTTATTGTGGGAGATCGGGGCCGGATCGTGGTGCCTGTGGCGGCGCGCGAGGAAGCGGGCCTTGTTGAGGGGACGGCGCTGGTCCTGCTGACCACTCCGGGGGGTTTGGTGCTGCTGACCCGTGAGCAGCTCCTCGCCCGGGTGCGCGAGGAGCTGGGGGGAGTCGATTTGGTGGACGAGTTGTTGGCCGAGCGCCGGCGGGCTGCCGAGCACGAGGACGCCGCGTGAGCGTGGTACTGGACGCTTCGGCGATATTGGCGTTCCTATTGAACGAGGACGGTGCCGAAGCGGTGGAGGCGGCTTTGACCGGCGACTCCTGCTGCGGGGCGGCCAATTGGTCGGAGGTGGCCCAGAAAGTTCTGGCTGCCGGACGCGACTGGGGGATAGTCCGGGCGCTGTTGGAGAGCTACGGAATCAGGGTGGAGGCCGTTACCAGCGATGACGCCGAATGGGCGGCCCGCCGCTGGAAGCGGGGCGAGGGCCTGTCGCTGGCCGACCGGTTGTGCCTGGCACTTGGGGAGCGGGCCGATTCCCAAGTGTTGACCGCCGACTTGGCGTGGGGTTCAGCGGGACGAGTGATCCAGATCAGGTGACTACCTTGACTGCTCCGGCCAAGCTCACGCTTTCGCTGCGCATCACCGGCGTGCGAGATGACGGGTATCACTTGATCGATGCCGAGATGGTGGCCCTCGATCTGGCCGACACGCGAGAATCTCATAACCCGGGCGCTGGGCCTGGTCGGTCGCACCGCCCGGATCACGGTGTCCAAGCGGATCCCGCCAGGGGCCGGGTTGGGGGGCGGATCGGCTGATGCCGCGGCCGTCTTGCGCTGGGCCGGCTACCGCGACATTGCGGGGGCGGCCCGGCTTGGCGCCGACGTCCCCTTCTGTCTGGTCGGCGGACGGGCTCGGGTGAAGGGCATAGGCGAGCAGGTCCAGCCGCTGGAGCACGTTCCCCGAACCTTCACCCTGCTCATTCCCCCGTTCGGCTGCTCCACGCCCGCGGTCTATCGGCGCTGGGACGAGCTGGGCGGGCCGCAGGGCCAAAACGGCAACGACCTGGCGCCGGCGGCTTTGGACGTCGAACCCCGCTTGGACCAGTATCGCCGTGAACTGGAGCAGGCCACCGGCCAGGCGGCGCGCCTGGCCGGCAGCGGTTCGAGCTGGTTTGTGGAAGGCGCCTATCCCGGCGATGGCCGCATCGTGGTCCGCACCGTGCCCGCCGCTGGAAGATGAGCGGGGGGCTTACTTACCGCGTGCCCGCCGCTGGAAGCGGGTGCGCTTCTGCATCTTCTTGTGCTTCTTCTTGCGCATCCGCTTGCGGCGCTTTTTGATCAACGATCCCATGGTGCGACCACGCTAGCCCGGCCAGCGTCGCCGGCGATAACCCGAGGGCTGGCAAAAGCCCAGAGGCCGGCAATAACCCGAGCGGTCATCCGCCGGCGATGGAGTAGCCTGCAAGTGGCGCCTGACGGCTACACAGCAAGGGGCCCCTTGGCGAGTAGTTCAAGTGGCAGAACGCCTGGCTTTGGACCAGGAGGTTGCAGGTTCGAGTCCTGCCTCGCCAGCCGCACTGTCAACTTCGGCTCTTGCCGGGGCAACTTCGGCTTTTGCGGGCAACTTCGGCTCTTGCCGGGGCAACTTTGGCTCTTGCGGGGATGCCCGTTAAGCTGAGCCGGTGCGCTTGGTGCTGATGGAGATGCCCTCAGAGGCAGGCTCCACACTTCCAGTATGAGGAGGGGCCGAGGTGAGTAGCACGACTGGCGGCACCCTGCTGGCTCGGACGCTGGACGAGTGCGGGATCGACATCGTCTTCACGCTTTGCGGCAACCATTTGCTGCCGATCTACCAGGGTCTTGTGGACCGCGGCATCCGCATTGTCGACACCCGCACGGAAGCCTCCGCGGTCTTCGCCGCCGACGCCTACGCCCGCATCACCAGAACCCCGGCGGTGGCCATGGTGACGGGCGGACCCGGCCACACCAATGCGCTGACGGGCCTGGCCACCGCCCAAGCGATCGGTAGCCCGGTGCTCGTCATCAGCGGAGAGGCGGAGATGGCGCTGCGAGGCCGGGGCTCGCTGCAAGAGATGGACCAGTTGGCCTGCGCCCGCCCGCTGGTGAAGACCGCCGACCGGATCGACGTTGCTGACCACATCGCCCGAAAGCTCAACGAGACCCTCACCGCCATGATGCAAGGCAGGGTGGGCGCCGCCAGCCTGACCATCCCCGTCGACGTGCTCGAGGCGCCCGTTGCCGACGCCGGCCCCGGCGCCTACATGCCATCGCCCGACCGGGGGGGGCCCGGCAAAGACACGATCACCGCCGTCCTGCGCCTGCTGCGGCAGGCTGAGCGCCCGGTTGTGATCGTGGGAACGGGAGCGCACCTGGACGGAGCCGAGAACGCGGTCTCGCTTCTGCTCAAGCGCTGCGGGTTTCCGGCTTTCACGGTGGACATGGCCAGGGGGCTGGTGCCCGACGCCGACCCGTACTGCTTCGGCTATGCCGACCCTGCTGTGCATCGTCAGGCGAGCCACATAGCCGAATCGGATTGCGTGCTTATCCTGGGCAAGAACATCGACTTCAGGCTGCATTACGGCGGCCTGTTCGCGCCCACGGCCACGGTTATCCACGCGGCCCGGTCGGCGTGTGAGTTCGATTCCGCGGTTCGCCGAGATGTGCAGTACGTGGGTGATGTTGCGGCCTTCGCGGCCGCCCTGGCCGAGGCGGCCGACGGCGATTGGGACTTCGAGGATTGGCGAAGCAGTATCGCCGCCACCCGGGATGCCACGCTGAGCGAATATGCCGCCATGAGTTCGGAGGCGGCCGCAGCCGGCGATGGGCGGTTCCACCCCGCCGAAGTCGCAGCCGCAATCGCGCCGTTGGTCGATTCCGACACCACCCTGGTCTTCGACGCGGGGGACTTCGTCCAGTGGAACCGCTCCATGCTCCCCGCACCCGGTCCCGGCCGCTGGATAC
>JAPYOG010000178.1 GCA_028278785.1 Candidatus Poriferisocius anaerobius
CCGCCAGACGCCGATGCCGTCGAGGCCAGCAACATCAGCGCCGCAGAGCGCCCCGAGCGAGGCGGTCCCAAGATCAGGGCGTGCTCGTTGGGATAAAGGGTGAGGCCGACAGGCGACAGGGTGTCGTCGCTGAGCCCCAGCGGAAGATACACCGGTGATCGGCGCAGCCGGGGTTGGTCCAGCCTGGTTGCGCTGATGGCCCGCGGGAGGGTCTCCACAGGTGGCGGCCCTCCAGTGCTCGGATGGGCCGCGCCGGCCTTGGACGCTGCTGATGCCAACCCGCCGTCGGGCACCGCTACTTGGATCTCGAGGCCTGAGGGGACGGCGAACCCGCGTCCATGGGGCAGGGCTGCCGGATCGCCGACGGTGACTCCCCACTGGCGGTACAGCGCCGGGTCGCCGAGGCGGAACACGAAAGTCTGCGGGGTGGCCGCTTGAATCGACCGGCTTATCTTGGAGAGTTGGTCGGCGGCTGCCGCCATCCACAGCCCGACGGCGGGTCCTTCGACCCATATACGCTCCAGGGTCGCCAGCAGGCCGTGGTCGGCGACGTTGTCGAGGCTCTTGAGCAGCCCACTCCAGTTGTCGATCAGCGCCACCGTCAACGGGATGCCCGACAGGACCGGCTCTGGCGACGACCGGGCTTGGCGCAGCCGCTGGTCGAGGCTTCCCTCCAGTCGGCGGATGAGTCGTCGGATCCTGTCGCGGTCGCCAAGGCCCACCGCTGCGCCGCAGTGGGGCAAATCCTCAAGGCATGCCAACCGGCCCGATCCCGAGTCGATGACGTACAGGTGGCATCGGTCGGGCGGGTGGCGCCGGGCCAGGGCGATGGCCAGCGAGCCCAACGCGGTGCTGGGGCCGCTGTCCGGGCTGCCCGCCAGCAGCACATTGCCGAGTTCGGGGTTCCAGGCCAGAGGATATTGACACTGGCGATTGGGATCGTCGACCACGGCGAACACCACCCCGGAAGCGCCGGACCCGCTGCCGATGGGCAATGCCTCGCCGGGCAATGCGCCGCCCGGGAGCGCGTCGCCGGACCCGCTGCCGATGGGCAGCGCGTCGAGCGAGAGCACCGGCGGCAGGGGATCAGGCCAGGGCTTGCGGGGCGGCCTGGCCCCCAAACGGTCCCACGCGGCGTTGGCCGCGGCTACAAGCCCGGCCAAGTCGTCGCCGGCGTCGCTGGCGTCGCCCGCGGGGGCGGCTCGGGGCTCGAGCACTGGAATGCCGTCGGGTGCGGGCACCACCCGTGTTTGCCGCCGGGATGCGGTGACCCCGGTGACCAGGGCGCATTGGAACTCCACCAGCTCGCCGGGACCGAAGCGGGCAAACGCCCGTCCCGGGCGATGCCGTCCGATGGAGGCGGCCTCGGGACTGTCCAGCACATCCACGGAGTCGGCGACGTCCAGCACCCGCAGCGCTATCCGCAGCGCCGTGTTGGTGCGGATGTTGGCGCTGACGGCCCCGGCTGGGCGCTGCGTGGCAAGAACCAGATGCATGCCCAGACTGCGGCCCCGCTGGGCCACGTTTACCAGCGAGTCCATGAAGGCGGGCAGCTCGGCGGCAAGAGCGGCGAACTCGTCGATCACCACCACCAGCCGGGGCAGCTTCGGCCAGGGTGTACCGCTGCGGCGGGCATGGGCGAGCGACCGGTAGTGGGCCATGTCGGTGGCGCCCCGCTCTCTCAGCACTTGCTCCCGGTGGCGGAGCTCGGCTTCCAGGCATCGCAGTGCGCGCTCGGCCAGCCGGTCGTCCAGATCGGTTACCAGGCCGACCACGTGGGGCAAGGCGGCGCAGGCGTCGAAAGCGCTGCCGCCCTTGTAGTCCACCAGCACGAAGTTGACCTGCTCCGGGGAGTAGGCGGCGGACAAGGAGGCGATCAGTGTGCGCAGCAACTCGCTCTTGCCCGATCCGGTGGTCCCGGCCACGAGGGCGTGGGGGCCGTCGGCGGCCAGGTCGGCTGCCAACGGCCCGCAGCCGTCGGCGCCGATGCAAGCGGCCAGGCGGTCGGCGCTCTCGCTGTGGCGCCAGCGGGCCTCGACCGCCTCCGACAGCGCGGAGGAGCCTGCCGGGCAATGGCTGCTGCCGGGGAGGGGAAGGCCCAAGAGCTCGATCAGTGACGAGCGGTCGGGAATGGCGGTGTCGGCGCCAAGCTGCTCGGGATCCTCATAGCGGGCGAGACTGCGGGCAGCGGTGCGGGCCAAAGCCAGGCTCATCCCGGTGGCCAGCACCGACGGGCAGCTCTTTTCGCCTCGCAGCAGGCTTACGATGCCGGAGGCATCGCAGGCTTCGATAACCGTGGTGGCGGCCGCCGGAAGCTGGTCGACGCTGGAAGCCAGGACGATACCCGCGGCCGGCCCGGCAGAACCGTCGAGCAGGGGGCGCAGCGGGGGCGTCCGCCCGGTGGCCAAGTTCTCGCCGTCGGCCACCACCAGCAGTTGCGGCCACTGGCCGCCTGCACGGCGGGCCCAGGCGTCCACCAGCTCTGCTGTGGCCTCTGCGGCGGCGGTGCGGCTGTCGGCCAACAGCCGCTCCTTGCCGACGCGCGGATGGGAGATGTGGGGAAGCCAGGCAGTCCACGCCCATGCCGGCGCCGTGATCTCATCTGTGGCCACCAGAATCGCCAAGTCGGCAGGACCCTGATAGGCGGCGGCTTGGATGAGCAGCCCTCGGGCTATCGCGGTGACGGTTCGGCGCGGCCCCGCCAAGCCGAGCAGCTTTTCCGGGCCCAAGTCCACGACTATGGGGGAATCGGACAGGGGCCCGAGCTGCTCGACCACCTCGGCAACCCCTTCGGCCGCCTGCGGCTCGTCGGCGAGCAGCTCGGGAGCGAACGGCCGGGGGCCGTGGGCGACCACCAGCGACATGAAGTCGCCGTGGCTCGGGCGCCTCTCCCACAGCCGAACGCTGGGCTGGCGGATCCGCCTGACCGCTTCGCACAAGTTCAGATGAAGCTCGCGGCAGCGACGGGCTTCCGCAGCGTGGGCCGCCTCGGCTACCGTCTGGAATCGGGCTAGGGATGCCTGAGCGCGTCGGCTGCTCCGGCGCCGGTCAGCGCGGTTGCGGCGACGGTTGTCGAGCCAATTCGCCGCCATCATCAGGGGGCTGAGCAGAGCGAACAGAGCCATATAGGGGCTGTAGAGCAACGCCATCAGCAGCCCGACCACCAGCGGCCCCGCCAGCGCTGCCCAGCCGAAGGCAACCGACCGGGGCAACCGGCTCGGTTCCGCTGCCGGGGCCGGGAGCGGTTCGGGCGGCTCGGGAGGCGCCGGCCGAGGAGGGCGGTTGACGCCGAATTTGCCCGAGGCAGCCCGGCCCGACAAGCGTGTCGGGCGGTCGCTGGGGGTGGGGGAAACCTGAAGCAGCGCGCCGCCCAATCGGATCGGAGCGGAGATTTCCCCGACTATCGCGTCGCCGCTGCCCAGATGGGCGAGCACCTGGTCGCCTTTGCACTCGAGCCGGGCGTGTACGGGCCGCAGGCCTGCCCCGGCCAAGGTCACGTCGGCTTCGGGGGAGCGGCCCAGGGTCGCACCGCTTGACGCCAGGGGAAACCGGTCGCCGGCGCAGAGCCCGCCCACAACCTCCACAGACCACTCCGAAGGCGGGGACGCCGGGGTGGGGCGGACGCACACCCGGGCGCCATCGGCGATCCCGGAGTCCTCGAGGCGGCAGTCGGCGTCTGCCCACCGTCCGTCTATCCAGAGCCCCGCAGTGGACGGGGGCAAGCCCAGAGACTCTGCCAGCCCCCCGACATCGGCCGCAGGCGGGCCGACGACGCAGACCTCCCTGGTGCCTTGCGGTCCCTCATAGAGCAATCGCACCGGCGGCAGCAGTGGGGACGGCGGGCAGACGAGGCGTTCAGACGGAGTCGAGGGCAGCTATGGTGTTCTGGCGCTCGATGCCGATGGCAGATGCCAGATCAGCCAACGCCTCCTGCAATTGCCCGAGGGAGGGCGACCATTGCTCGTGCCAGGCCCCTCGGAACCGCTCAGAGCGGCTGCCGGTCCAGGTTGTCCCCTCCACGGTGGCCGTCAGGCGGGTGCGGAGGTCTTCAACTTGGCCGGCGAATGTGGTGAACTGTTGCTGGAGATGGTCCATCTCCTCGGTGTTCATGGTCAGGACAGACACTTTGAGGCCTTTCGGTCAGCTGATCCCTCGACAGATCAGACAGGCATCTTGATAGTCGGTTGAAATTGAAATATCAAGAGATTTATTTGATATAATTGATATAAACTCCAAATTCTTCGATCTCAGCTCGCCTGGCGGCCTCGGCGGCCATCTCGACGAGGCTGGCGTCGCTGTAGAGCTCGTCGGCTCGGTCTTGCAGGCGGCGCGCCACATGCTCGATTTGATAGCGCAGCCGCACCAGGTGGGCCCGCTGGTGGTGCAGTCTCAAGCGGCTGGCATCGGCGGCCCCGGATTGCCATGTCTGGGGGCCGTGACGGGCCAGCGCCCCGTCGAGCATGAACTCGAGGTCAGGCCAGATCAGGTCGACCTCGATCCTAACCTGCTCGCAGGCGGCAGCCTGTTGGCGCAGATCGCTGGCCAGGGAGAACAGCTCATACGATGTCATTAGTCATTAAAATACTGTTTAAAACAGCAAAAGCAACAAAATCTTTATTTCAGTGGAATTCTTGCCTGCCTCCCCGGCATCGGCCGGTACGGTAGGGACTGTGAGCGATTCCCCCCAAACACGAATCGGTGTGGGCGTTCTGGGCTGCGGACATGTGGGCTCGGCGCTGATCGGGTTGCTGGCAGAGCAGCGAGCGGTGGTCGCCGGGCGCACCGGTATGGATCTCGAGGTGGTGCGGGTGGCGGTTCGCAGCGCGTCGCGAGACCGCGAGGTGGCGCTGGCCGACGGGGTTCTGACCACTGACGCCGCCGCGGTGGTACACGACCCCGCAGTCGATGTGGTTGTGGAGCTGATCGGAGGCATCGAGCCGGCTCGGGAGCTGGTGTCGCAGGCGCTCGGGCTGGGCAAGCCGGTGGTGACCGCGAACAAGGAACTGCTGGCCAACTATGGGGCAGAGCTCTATTCGGCAGCCGATGCTGCCGGGGTGGATCTGCTGTTCGAGGCTGCGGTGGGCGGCGGCATCCCGCTCATACGACCCTTGCGGGAGTCTCTGGCCGCCGAGCCCCTGCGCCGGGTGATGGGAATCGTGAACGGCACCACCAACTACATCCTCAGCCAGATGGCCGAGCACGGCACCGCCTACCACGATGCCCTGGCAGACGCCCAGTCTCTGGGATTTGCCGAGCGGGATCCCACCGCCGACGTGGAGGGGCACGACGCCGCCGCCAAGGCCTCCATCATCGCCACAGTGGCGTTCGGCGCCCGGGTCCTGGCCGGCAGCGTTTACCGGGAGGGCATCTCCGGCGTCAGCGCCGCCGACATCGCCCACGCCCAGAGGCTGGGCTATGCCATAAAGCTCCTGGCCATCGCTGAGCGGGTGGGCGAGGTGGACGGCAAGCCGGAGTTGGCCGTGCGGGTTCACCCGGCCATGGTGCCTGCGGGGCACCCGCTGGCGTCGGTGCGGGATTCTTTCAACGCGGTGTTCGTGGAGGGCGACGCCGTGGGCGATTTGATGCTGTACGGGCGGGGAGCGGGCG
>JAPYOG010000179.1 GCA_028278785.1 Candidatus Poriferisocius anaerobius
GAAGCGGTACAGCGTGGTGGTAAGCGCCGGGACCTCCCACTTGATGGCGGCCACGAAGTTGCCGTTGTCGTCGGCAATGGTGTGGTCGGTGGTGCCGCCGAGGCCGCCACCGCCGTGGCAGCTAGAGCACGACTCTTCGAACAGGCCTGCGCCCCGGCTGGTCAGCTGGTCCCGTGTGTAGTTCACATAGCCCTCTTGACGGCCAGGCTCGCCCAGCCAGTACAGGGGCAGCGCCACCGCGATCACGACCAGTGTGACCAGGCCGGTGACCAGGCTCATGTCCAGCTTCTTGGTTTCCAGCTCCTCGTCGCTCATATAGGGCTTGCGGTTGGGGGCCAGCTCCAATTCCGAGCCCTTTTCCGCCCGACCGGCCCACAAAACGTTGTAAACGAGGTAAAGGGCAAAGCCAACGATGGCCACCACCGCGATGGCCATGCCCAGGTTGCGCTGGGTCGAGGCGGCAAGCAGGTGCATCAGTGGGATGCCCCCCCAAGACAGCTCGGCCCTTCAGGCTCCTGGCCGGTGGTGTTCACGCCTATGGGAGGCCCCTGGATGACGGTTCCGGTGCGGATGATGAACTCGCCTTTGGCGTTCACCGACATGGCGAACCGGTCCATGCCCCGGGGGGCGGGTCCGCCCCGCTTCTCGCCCACCTGGTTGTAGCGGGAGCCGTGGCATGGGCACTCGAACCACTGCGAGGTCTCGCATTGCGGTACCCGGCAGCCCAGATGGGGGCATTTCTGGAACAGGGCAACCAGGCCCGCCTCCATACCGGCCAACTCGGGGGCGCTGTAAGCGGCCTGCGCCTTCGGCAGGGCAGCGGCGGGGTATTCGGTGACCCAGGCCCGCCCTTCGGGAAGATAGTAGAAGCCGTTATCGGCTCGGATCTTCGCCTTCACCTCGTCGACCGGCCCCGCGTTCACGTCGGCGCCGAAACCGGTGGTGAACGGCGGCCACAAAAACGCCACACAGGCAGCGCCGAAACCGCTGAGGCTCAGGCCCATCATGGCCACGGTGCTGCGGTTCAAGAACTGGCGACGGCTCACCCCGACAGCCTGAGGATGGGGTGGGGTCCACTCCTGCACCGAGGCGTCGGCGGCCTCCGCCAGCTCCGCCCCCTTGTTTCGCCGCTCCATCACAGCCGCTCGCTCCACCTCGCGGCCGCCGGGAGCAGCGGCGGGCCCCTCAAGCGGGCCGGAATCCAACCGGCCCCGGTCCCGTCTGCGGGTCTCCCGAGCGAGGCGGCCTTCGGCGGCCATGGTCTCCCGACGCCGGGCCGCGCCAACCAGCACGATCACAGCGGCCACCACGATGATCGGTATGGCGATGGAAAGCGCGATGCCCATAATCAGTGCCTACAACTCGAAGAAGAGGCCGTCGACCCACGGGAAGACGAAGTTGAAGCCCGGGCCTCGGAAGAACGAGCCGATGAGGACCAGGATCGCCCAGAACATCAGGTGGAGGGTCATAAGCGATATGGCGAACTTGCGATCCTCGGGCTTCTTGCTGGGATTGCGGTCCATGTAGGGCGCCAGGATCAGCAGGAACAGCCCGATGCCGGGAATGGTCACGCCGGCCACCATCGGGTGGAACATGGTGAGCAGCTCTTGAAGGCCGAGAAAGTACCACGGGGCCTTGGACGGGTTGGGCGTCTCGTTGACATTGGCCAGCTCCAGCAGCGGGGCGTTCACGAAGATGGAGAAGATCAGGGTGAATGCGGTGACGAGCAGGGCGGCGACGAACTCCACCACCAGCAGATGGGGCCAAACGTGGACCTTGTCGGTGGGGGTGGCCTTGACGTCTTGTATGGAGCCCGACTTGACCACGGTGAGCAACCGCTGGGTTCCTCCACCAGGCCCGGTGTGTACCGGCTGGGCCGGGGCTGCGGGCATCGGGGCGGTCGCCACGGCAGCCTCCGCGGGCGCAGCACCGCCGGCGCCGGCCTGCTCTCGGGCTGATCTCGAGCGGTCCAGCAAATGCTCGGGAATCTTGGGCCCAGACGAGCCCCCTTGCCCCGAAACCCCAGACGGCTCGGACCCCGAGGCCTCGGACGCGTCCGACCCGCCACCGCCCTGCCCCGGGGCTTCAGGCGCGCTCGACCCGCCGCCCTTTTGGGCTTGGGCGCGCTGGCGGGCCTCTTGGGCTCGCTTCAGGAGGTGCTCGGGGATTTCAGCCATGGGCTTTTGGATCGAACCGGAGGGCGGCGACGCCGTCGCCTACAGCGGCCCGGAAATACCTCCGTCCTTTCTCACTCGCCAGAAGTGGATGGCCATGAATATAACGATCACAAAGGGCAGCATCAGCACATGGAGCACGTACCACCGCAGCAGCGTGTCGGTGCTGATCTCTCTGCTGCCGAGCAGCGCGAAGCGCACTTCCTCGCCGAACACCGGGGTGAACCCCATCATGTTGGTGCCCACGGTAACCGCCCAGAGGGCCAGCTGATCCCAGGGCAGCAGATAGCCGGTGAACGACAGCAGCAGGGTCAGGGTCAGCAAGATGACCCCGATGACCCAGTTGAATTCCCGCGGCGGCTTGTAAGCCCCGTGGTAGAAGACCCGGGCCATGTGCAAGAACACAGAGATCACCATCAAATGAGCCGCCCATCTATGCATATTCCGCACCAGCAGGCCGAAGGTGACCGAAGCCTGGAGGTTGTAGATGTCGTCCCAGGCCTGTGTGGCGGTCGGGCGGTAGAAGAACATCAAAAAGATGCCGGTCACTGTCAGCAAGATGAACAAGAAGAAGCTGAGCCCCCCCAAGCACAGGGTGTAGCTCACCTTCACCGCGTGGCGCTTCACCTTCACCGGGTGGAGGTGGTACAGCACGCTGTTCATGATCACGTAGCTGCGGTTCCTGGGGCTGTCGCTGTAGCCCTTGCGGAAAATGGACCCCGGCCGGAAAATAGACGACCACGCCTGAGAACCCTGGACATCGCTCATCATGGTTCCCATGGACTGCTTGGCCCGCTCGCTTGCCGGTGGTCTGGGCTTCTTTGCCACTTGTCTTCCTGTTTCCTCGTCTCGGTGTGCTGGTCTGGTGCCTCGGCCTCTAGTTCTAGGCCAATCTCATGCCGTAGCCGTAGCCGTAGCTGGTCATTCGCTGGTGGGGGTCGCCGTCGCCCCCGGGATCGCCCAGCTTGCCCAAGGTGATCACCCCGGTGGGGCACCGGTCGACGCACAGCGCGCAGCGGGTGCAGGCGTCTTCGTCGATGGTGAAGATCACATTGTCGCTCGGGTCTATGCCGGGCTGTTCTGCCCCCACCGCCAGATCGACTGCGTCCGGGGCCACCATATGGATGCACTTCCACGGGCAGATGTCCACGCACCCCTCGCACATGATGCACTCGGACTGGTCGATGTGAATGAACTGCTTGGGCTTGACCCTGCTCTGGAGGTAGTCGTTGTCCACCTCCACAAGCACGTAGTCGTCGCGGAATTCCGGCATGGGGGGGTTGGCGTCACTGCCGGCCATCAAACATCAGCCCCCTTTCGCACAATCGGTCGCCCGTACTCGGATTTCGCCACTTCCACGGGGGCGGTCTTGCCCCGGTTCTGCCACACCATCCAGCCGGCGATGTTCCCGGCCAGGGCCAAACCGTAGATCACCACAGCCACTACATCGCGCAGCACCAGATAGGGCAGGTCGAATGGCAGGAGCCAGGAGATGATGCCCTGATCTCCCACATAGTAGCCGTCGATCAGGCGGTCCCTGCGCCAGCCGAGTTCGCTGTCGGCATACACCAGCCACTGATGGGGCACGACGCCGTAAACCCAGAACAACAAGAAGAACACCAAGGCCGCGGCCAGCATGGCCTCGCCCCATGTGTGATAAGCGCCTGCCGGGCGGCGACGGGCATACTCCAAGAACGCCGCGATGCCCAGCACGGTGACCACCAGCGAGGCGGTTAAGGCCACATTGAAGTACGGGGCGCCCAATCCCTCGTCGTACTGGTGGACGGCGATGAAAGCCCACAGCGCCAAGTAGAGGGCGAAGCATCCCCCGAGGGCCTTGTAGAACTTGGTGACGGCGATGTCTATGGGCCTCTGAGCGGCCACGCTCCTCCCCTCATGGGTCCGGTCGCGACAAATAGTAGTAGCCCCGCCCTGTATTCCTGCACATCAAAGTGGCCGCTGCTCATGCCTCTTTCACCCTTCCCCGCGCCAGCCCAAGCCGCCCCGGTGTCGGCTCCATGTATGGAGTGGCTGGACATCAAGACAGGCAGGCGGTGCAGTCCGACGATCGTCTCGATTTCGGCGGACGACTGGGGCGGGCGGTTTTCTTGTGGTGGTTCGCCTGTTGCAAGTTCGCCGCCATCGCGTCCAGTTCCTCCCTCTCGTATTCGTAGGCGAGGCTGCGAGCCCCCAACACCTGGCAGCTAAGGGCAGCCACTGCTTGCGCATAGCGGAGCGGCTCAGTCAGATCCGTTCGCCCCACCTCATCCGGGACGAGCGAAGGCAGAGCTTCCAGCAACGCTGCGGTCGTCCAATCTCCGGCTCCGCCTGCGTCAACAGCATCGACGGGGAAGTGCGGGACGTGGTTCCATGACTCCCCTCTTCGCCGCCACGCCGCCCCGTTGGCTCCATCGGTGTACACAAGCGTTCCGAGCGACTCGTCAAGCAGACAGCTTGTGGGGTCAAGCCGGCTAGCGGAGAACTTGACTAGGTGGGCAAGCTTGAGCAGGCGCCTGAACTTCTGGCTGTCGCCCGGCATGGAAGGCTCGAACACCACTAGCCCTCCGCCATCGCTAACGCGCTCTGCCATCAGCACCGCGGCAGCTGAGACCCTGTCCAAGAACAGAACATCGGGTCGCTTGTTGGATTCGACGAGGTCTTCTGCGAAGTCAACCGGGATAGGGCGAAACCGAGCGAACCTGCGCCCACATACTGGACAAGCGAATCTGAAGCTGTGCTTCCCGTTGGACACCTCGTGAACCACGACGGGGGTTGTGAAGTCTTTGAGCCGTCGAAGCCCCGCCGAGGACACGCCCGCCTTCTTCAGGTCGGCTCGCAGGTGGTTCCCGGCCGGGTCATCGCCGTGTAGAGCTGCCGTCGCTGCATCCCATCCGAAGTAGGACAGGTTTGCCGCGACATTCCCCGCCGTTCCGCCCGCGCTATGGCCGAGACAGTCGCCATGAACGAGCACGTCCAGGACTACGTACCCGACCGAGAGGACAGTCTTGCCCTTTGGCTCCTCAGCCTGCTTGTTCCCCGTCATCGGCAGGGAGCGCCGGCTAGCCATAGGCAGCAAAGCTGATTCGCATCATTGAAAGCCTCGAGGCTGGCACCTGCCACGATCTCATAATCGTCCACCGCTGCTGCCGCAATCGGGATTTCCTGTTCATAGGCAGCGAGCAGCATCCCTACCGACAATAGCTTGGAGCCGTGGGCCGACAACGCCACCATCGTGGGCCCTAGCATCTCCAGCGCCGACCTGTAGTCGCGCTCGAGACGGCAGAGTGCCAGATAGAGGTCGAACGGATTGCGCTCGTCGGAGTACACAAAATCAGACACACGTACATTGAACGCCTCGAACAAGACGGTCCGATGCTCGAGCACCAGGGAGTCAGCGCGCCTCGGTTCTATCGCGGGAAACGGTAGAACCGGGCAGATGTCGTGCGGCTCCAACAGGTTGTGGATGGCGCGCAATGCCGGCTCGGCATTCGCACCCAGGACCGGGACCCAGATCGTCGGACCATCGGGGTCCGCGTCCCCGTGTCCTTTTGGCCTGAACCCGCCGACAAACGAAGCGTCTGAGATTCCGAGCTCCCTGATCCACGCGTCCATCTGAGGGTTCTCGCACACAACGATCTGGATTTCTCCATCGAAGTGGCCCTCCGTGCCCGACGGTAGATCAGAGGCCTTCAGCGCAGCTTTGATTATGGGGAAGAACAGGATAGAAGGCATAGATGAGATATCGATGATGAGGTGGCCGACTCCCGCCAGCTGTTTGGCCTCCGTCACCTCCCGAGCAAGGACGGTACCGGGGCTGTAGGGGTCCTCGACGTTCGGGTAGGAGACCGTTTCGATGTCAAGGCCCTCCGTCAGCGCCTCGAATTCTGCAAGATGCTGAGCTGCCATCTGGGCAACTGTTGGCTGCACCGCTGGTCCGGATGGTGCCATTTCGATGCGCAAGATCTTGGGCGACACCTGGTGGTCAAGCTCAAGAAACTCGCGCAAGCCGACGAGGCATCGCGGGTCGAAACCAACTCCGAGCACGTACAGTGACGGCAAGTCCAAGGCCGAGGCCGAGGCCGCGCCCATAAGGTCACGCGGGGCGGTGCTCGTTCCGTCCGCGAACACATAGTCACTCCAGCGTTGCGTCATAACCCCAGCGCGTTTTCCCCGTCGTACGGGTCTCGATGGCCGCTGTCCGGAAGATCTTCAACCCACTTGAGCATCTGCGACAGCTTCCGCTCGCGGAACGCGCCGCGGCCAAGGGGGAGACTGAAGCGAGGGCAAAGTAGGCGGTTCAAGTAGAGGACCATGTATCGGTTGCCTTTGACGGAGTAGTCAAGGTCGGCGGTTATGACGTTGTAGGCGACGGCGGACGCAAGAGCAGCAAAGAGCCGCTCTGCTGGCGCGTTCCTGTTCCTGTACTCGACGTCCAACAGCCGTTCCCGATCCGACATACGCAGCGCCGTTCCCGTCACGCCCGGTGGGTAAGGCACAGTAGGTTTTTTGTTTTCCTCAACTGCAATGCGGACGATCTCAGCAACGATTGCACGGACGTCTCGGCCATTCGGCACTGTTCGTGCGATGGAATCCCAGTACGCCTCGCTCGCCTTCCGTAAGATCTTGTCCTGCCGAGCCGCCGTTAGCGCCGGCTTCCGTCCGAGACTGATATCGATCAGCAAGTCCTCAAACAATGCTCCGCACAGGTTGAGGAACTGCTCAACGTTGTGCGAGCCGAGCCCGAGGAGCCGTGCCTGGCCAGCGTAATAGGGCAACCCGAACTCGGTTGCAACGCTCAATGCTGCTGCCTCTCGCAGTGCTGGACTCGAACGGTCCATCAGATCGCCGCCAGTGAGCGGCTCCCCGAATAGCCCCTGCTGCCCTCTCTTGTCACGCGCGATCAAGATCTCAAGCTCGCGCCATCGGACAGATGCGTCGCAGCCGGTAAGCAGATCTGCCTCCTCTACCCACCTGCGATACCGCGTATCAGATCCGGAAGCTTCGAGGACCCGCGTCCGGAGCGCGTTGTGAAGAGATGGAAATTCATCCGGCAGCGGAGCGAACGAGGGCGATTCGAGAAAATCAAAGAAAGGTTGCGACTCCTGTGCATAGGTCGTTAGGACTGGTGCTGCGCGCCGCAGCGCTATGTAGGAGAGGACTCTGTTGTGCTGACCGGCTGTGAACCGGCGCCCTACTCCATTTCGAACGATGTGATCGATGTCAATCTCGACAAGATCGCGTCCACCAATTCCGAATCCTTGCATCAATTCTTGGTTTGACATTGCCTCGAAACGCTCCGAGTACCAACGAGCAATGCCAGGTCGCCGACGGCGCAGGTTGTCGAGAAGCGCTCGGCGTTGCCTGGATGCAAGCTCGTGGCCGTCGTCGAACATCAGCAATGGCTGAAGACTCAGTGGGCTGCCATCGACCGTTATCTCGCACTCCTCAAGTATTGAGAGCGATAGCAGTTCTGCGTGTCCGTCTGCTCCAGACTCAAGCTCCACGCTCAGCACTGCATCGAGCATGTCGAGAACTTGTCGCTCTGTCCTGCGTGAGAAGCTGACAATTGCCAAGCCGTCAACGCCGCCAATCTTCTCAAGCGCTGCCTGTGTTCGTGCGTCAGCGGCCGAGGCATCAAGCCGGAAGCGCTCGGCGTCGGTCGGGAACCCGAGCCCAGAGGCCAATAGGCTTGCTCGGAGTACGGAAATCAGAATTCTGCTGTCGAGCAGCCGCAGGAATAGCCGGTCAACTGAAACCTCCTGGATGGGAAGGTCTACAAGCGACACATAGTCCCTGTCGAGCGATAGAAGAACACCCAGCTTCCGTGGAGTGCCGTCTGCTTCAAGTACCTCCCGTTTGGTCAGCAGGCTATGGACTGGCTCCGAACTGTCGTATCGGCCGCTAATCCACATCAACGTCTCGGTTGTGAACAGGCGCATCAGCGATGTCTTGCCAGCACCTGGGCTGCTTCGAAGGACAACCAACCGATCCCACACAGCGGAAGGCAAGAGATCAATGGCGCCTGGTCCAAACGTTGACACGAATTCGTGGACATCGCGTTGGTGCTCCGAGGCACGTGACTCAAACGGATTTGGATACAGGCTCATGGTCGGTCCGCGTGATGCCGCTCATACCGCGGGAAAAGGGCTCGCTTCTTCAAGCTGTCCGGCTCAAACTCGGTATCCGCCCACAGCGGGCTGATGCTGTTGTTCGGCGTGTTGTGAAACAACACAACTGGTAGTGCAGCATCCATATACCCGCGTGGCACTGAGCCCTTGTGCTTGTCTTCCATTGTAGGATCAAAGAACTCGTCGCAGATCCGCAACAAATCCGAGGCGACTGTCTTCAGATGCTGAGGCAGCTCTTGCACTACGACGAGCTTCCACGTTGGCTGAAACTCAGCAAGCATCAACTCGATGTGCGACTTGGCTTGACTGCTTGCGACGTAGAGCACGATCACGACCGCGGGATTCTCAACAATCACGGGAACCTCAGCAGAGGCGAGAGCTTGGATGTGGTCGCAGGCACGCGGGAGTTTGCCCCTCCACGTCCCGTCGTCGCGTTGGTTGATCAGAGATGTCCCGCTTCCGTAGAAGTCATCAACAAAGACGACCATTTCAAACGCCGGGTCGTGCCCATCGCCACCGAGAGCACCGATTGCCTCCCGGAGTTTGGCAACCATGGACTGCTGAGCATGATTGCCAAGCTCAGACGTAAGCGAGAACTGTTCGTGGGAGAGCTCCGCGCTCGATCTCCTCAACTGGTCGAGACGAGCACCGTCGCTTAGCCCCAAGAAGACCGTCTTCCTGCGCAAAATCTTGAAGGCTGTGTCGGACACCACCCGGTAGCGAAGGTATTCAGGTACTCCGATCTGGTGTGCAGCACGTTCGGCCAGCATCGGCTTGATGTAGTGCGGATACACACATGAGATGGCCTGATTCATTTCATTGCGTGAAATGAACACAAGTTCGCGGCGCACGAAGTCGACGAGTCTCCGGCGGTCTGATGGGTCAGAGAATTGGGCCAGCCACCGGGCAAGTCGCTCGAAGAACCTCTCACCCGCAGAGAACCCCTCGTAGTCGTCGAATTTGTAGCTCGCCATTGTTGCCAGTTCGGCGACCCAGTCCGAGCTCTCCTGATCAGTCCAGTCCAGAAGCTTGTCCAGGACACTCCTCGCGAGATCGTCTCTCATCAGCGGCCCCTCCATTGGAACCGCCACCCACTTGAGCCAGGCCGGAGTTTGTTCAGGTAACGAAGCAGCAGCCGCGGACCAGCCTCAGGGCCGTCTTCGAGGTTCCAGCAGCGGCTCAGGTCAGCCGAAACTCGATCAACGGAAAGACTCCATGGTGTGGAGGCTAATAATTCGTAGTCGTTCCCGTCGCGCTGCCCCTGATCTCCGATAGCCATAACCTCATGAAGGCCGCACCTTCGTAGCCGATCAACGACAGCCGCCTTCGATGTACTCGGCAGAACGATGTCTACGGAGTGGCCTGACGCAATCACCTTCAGGTCGAGATTCGGTGACCTCTTCAAGATTGCTGAGACAGAAGGAAGCAACTGGATCCCTGAATATTCCCGTTCGGATCGCACGCTGACCTGATTCGGCCTTAGCTTGACGGAGAACTCGAGTTCGGGTGCCTCAGCTTCCAAGCGCTCGAATGCCTTCTCTAGGGCTGGGTTGGCCGGGATCTCATCTTCTGGCGGCTCATCAAGAGTCTTCATCTGCGCGCCGTTGTAGAGGCCGACCCATGTGGTCGCCCAGTACTCCTGTGGAATCCACTCTTGAGTATCCTGCACCAAGGATTCGCCCCGACCGGACGCGAAAGCGATTGGCAGCCCTTGTTCAAAAAGGTCGCGGAGCTTCGCACCAACCTCAGGGCCTAGGCCTTCGTGCCGGCGATCGGTTGCAGAACAGGTTCCGTCGTAGTCAAGCACAAGACCCGCTATCGGCACATCTTGGATTGCGGCAAGCCACTCTTGGAGCCGGCGTCTTGCTTTGTCGGAGTGGCCGCGATGCAGGCCTGCCGCAGCTAACTTGCGCTCCACTGGACCAAGCCGTGCCAACGGGACTGACTTGCCCGCGCTTAGTCGATAGAGTTCCCGCCCGAACCTAGCGACACCAGGCCTTGCTGGATCAACGCCCTGGGCTGATCCGGTTGCACCGACGATGTGCATGGAATGACCAAAGAGCTCAACCGCGCTCGCCGGGAAGGCGTGAGGGGAGTGCAGCCTCCTTACGTCAGTGCTATCTGGAAGGATCTCGACTGTCCTGCCTGCAAGAGCTTCCGACGAGGGATCTGAGAATACGACGACAGTCGTCATGTCGCTGTTGCGGACCAGGCCAACGTGGCGACCGTGCGCAAAGTTCCGCAAATCCGCGGTCTGGGACGTAGACAGCCCTGTCTCTGCCAATCGCGTGTCTAGATCCACCATTGCCGCGCGCTGGAGGGCACCGCCGACAACAACCGTCCTCTCGCGCAGTGGCTCCCGAGCCATGTCCGACTCAAACTTGAGTTCCGTAGGCATCTCGAAACCAAATGCCCTTACGATACCGACGGCCATCGCAATCACCGACGACGTAGCCAAGAACCCATCTTTGGGCGAAGGCGTTTGCACAGCGATGTCGACATGCCTCAGCAGCGCGGGTGGAAGATCGGAGGACGACCGGCAACTCACAACCACAACAGGGCGGAATCCAGCCAGGCGAGCAGCTCTCGCAGCAAGCCTGGTGTCGGGATTGCGACCGCCAGCTGAGAACAGGACCACTGCCGCGTCCCTCTCACCAGCCTCCGCGGCTAGACCGAGAGGTGTCGTTGCACGAGCAGATCGGCCCGATACCTGCCGGTGAAGTTGTGCTGCGAGTTCTGCCACAGCGAGAGCGCCTCCTGATCCCGAGAACACTGCGGCCTGCTGGGTCGCCTCGGAAAGCACCTCGCGAAGAGCTGCATGGTCGTAGTCCAGGGCATCTCGATAGACATCAGGCAGACCGCCTAATTCCTTGTTCAACCGTGTCACCGCAGGCTCGTCCTCCCTCGATGCGCCGGCTCGCTGCCCAGACCTATCGTTTGCCCTGGATACTGCACGAGTGACTCATCTGTCAGCTCATGCTACGTCTCAGGAGTGACACTTCTGCGCCCGCAGCAGTTGGCAGGACTGCATCTTCCTCCTCGATGTCCGGCCTTGGCCGTTCAACCTTGGTGACACGGGGAGGTTGAGGGCCATAACCGTGCGGCAATGCTCGGCGGGATCACTCTTGGCGGGCTGTGAGTTCGAGGCGGGCCGGATTCCATATAACCTTGGCGAGGTCCAAGTAGAGCTCTTGGCGAGCCTCGATGTCTGGCTTGGTGAAGGATTCAGAGTATGCCTGAAACGCGAGGCCATGGCTCTCACGTAGACGACTAAAACTAGGGTTGTTCTCGTATGCCCTCGGGTGCAGCGATTGGGCCAGGGGGTTTTGCGCGTAGTAGTGGTGGACTTTCTCCTCATATGGCATGTCGCCGTAGCTGGCGTTGAAGTCCTTCGGCAGAAGCACAAGATCTCCCAGTTTGTTCCGCTGCTCCTGGAATTCGAAGCTGTTGGAGAACTCGTCGGTGTGCCGATCGAACTTGTCGGCCCATATGTGCTCGACCTCGAATGGGTGCCTTCGCGACCTGTCGGGATACTCTGCAAACGTCCCGCTTGTCCCCAGTTCGGTGTCAAGCCATGCTGTCATCCGGGCCAGGATGTAGTGGATGTGTTTTCGGTTTCGCTGCGTCAGGCTGTAGGTCCTGATCCCGTCGAGCTGCTCGTGTTCGTCCTCAAGCCAGCCAGTTAGAGCATTCCGGATTGCACCGACGGGACGGTTGCGTAGTTCCTTGATCAGGTTGAACATCGTGTAGACGACTGTTGAGTAGCCGAAGTTGCGGTTGTTCACCATCCTCCTTACGACATAGATGTCGAGGGCGCCAGCGACTAGGGCTGCCTTCTCCTCGAAGGTCGCATCGTCATCGTCTGGGGTAATCGCAGCGAGGATCACCGGGAGCTGAAGAGTGAAGCCGCTTCTGGCGTTCCAGAAGACGGCTTCGAACCCTGGCTGGAGTTCGTCTGATGCGGTGAGCAGATGGAGGTAGCGCCTGCTGAGCTCGAGGAACTCCACCTCCACAAAGCGGTGAAAGTCGACGTCGGTATCGAGTCCGATTGTGGCTGCGTTGTCGCGTACCCACTTGTGGAAGGCCGTGCCGATGATGTCGAAGTCGCCGGGCGCCGCGTTGGCTTTCCGCTCTCGCTGGGTTTCAGCGTAGTGGCCCCGAAGCCATGCCTTGACAAACTCGGCATCTGCATTTTTTTCGGCATCAGCCAGGTCGGTGACTCGCCTGCGCCATGAGTCATTGAGACCGCGGATGGCCTCTTCGTCGCCGACGCGTGCTAGCAGATAGCTCTTGAGCATGTCTATGTTGCTCAGACGAAGGCCGCGGTCGTTCATCGTCTCGAAGATCTCCAAGGCCATGTCCTGGTCGGGGGTGCCGATGTCCACAAGAACGACCCGGTGCAGCAGCCAGTCGGCAAAGTAGGGCAGCGCATCGCCTTGGAGGTCGCTGGGGAACCGCATGTCGATCATCTGGTACCTGTACCAGAGGTTGCGTACAGACTCAGATTCGTCGCTGGGGTCGAACTCTCTGCCCTCGAAGATGGCGTCCATACACCTCTGTCGCTCTGGGACGTCGATGTTGAATGTCTTCTTTCCGAATGCCGTCGAGAAGATCAGCGAGTTGAGGGCCTCCGCGTCCTCACGAAAGCCCTCATCCAGCAGCCCGCGGATGTAGATCAACAAGAGGCTCAGCGTCGTGATGCGCTGCTGACCGTCCACCAGATACCGGATGCCATCTCGGTTTGCAGTAACGATCGGTCCAAGGAAGTAGGGCCGGTACGAGCTTACCGAACTCCGCTCGTGCGACCGGTCGAACTCGTCCAGGAAACGACCGGCAAGATCATCGATCAGTTCACCAATCTGGGCGTCTTCCCATCTGTATTCCCGCTGGTAGAAGTCAAGACCATATCGCCGGTTCGACAGCAACTGAATCACTGGTTGAGCAGTCCCGGTGATCTGTTGCACATCGACAGCCATTGCGAAAACCCCAATCTGCCTGACCTGAACGCCGGCAAGCTCTATTAGCGGATGCTCCCATGATAGGTGGGTGAACTCTATCGGTGGTCGTGACAGATCGGCCGGAATGGCCGGTCTGGAATGTGAGCGACCGGCCGGTGGAGGTGTTCAGTATGGCACGGCGTTCAGGTGCGGGCGAGCGCGCCCGGGTCGAGGTTGTGGCGGCCCGGGGTTTCAGCGATGCGCAGATCGCGGCGCAGCTGGGAAGGGGCCGGGCGACGATCTGGAGGGAGGAAAAGCGGTGCGCGCCGGGCGCGTGCTGCGCCGTCGGGGCGCAGGCCCGGGCCGATGCGGCGGCTGGGAGGCCGAGGCTTCCGAA
>JAPYOG010000018.1 GCA_028278785.1 Candidatus Poriferisocius anaerobius
TCGCGGAGGTGTGCGGTGCGGGTTAGCGAGCAAGAGCTGAAAGAGCGGGAGGGGCTGCGCAAGGTGCGCGACGCGTTCGAGGGGATCGGGTGGGGCCCCGTTCCCAACCGTGAGCACGATCTGGGCACCGACCTTCTGGTGCAGGCACGCGACGACCGGCGGTTCGACCCAGCGCTTATCGTCGGCGCGCAGGTGAAAGCCGGGCCGCACTACTTCAAGGACGACAAGCGGGCCAAGGGAGGCCCGGTTCCGGGCTGGTGGTACTACGAGTCCCACGCCCGCCATTTCGAAGCCTGGGTTGTCCACAGCCTCCCGCACCTGCTGGTTCTGCACAACCTCGAGGACGGCAAGTCCTATTGGGAGCACGTCACCCCCGGGAGGGTGGTCTCAACTGGGAAGGGTTGCAAGATCCTGGTGCCGGAGCACCAGACCATCGACTCGGACCACGCCGACGACCTGTTCAAGGTCGCCTGCTCGCAGCGGTCCGCGCCCGCTTTGGAGGGCACCGCGTTCGAGGGGCTGGCCGAAGGGGTCCCGCCGGGGCGTCGGCTGCGGTTCGCGCTGGTGGCGCCGAGGCTGGTCGCCCCGCATCCCAACGCCCGCCAGGACGACCCGATCAGCCCCGTGCAGGGCGCCGCTCTTTTGGCCCGGGGCCGTTTCGTCGACCTCGTGCACTTCTCCGACAAGCACCGGTCAGTCCCCGACCCCTCCCAGTCGTATGCGGGAAGAGAGTGGGGATGGGGGTTTGTCGCGGCGTTCTGGGACTGGGCTCTCACCGACTCTGTTGACGGGTTGGAGGCGGCGCATGGGTCGGCCCGCACCCCCGAGGAGGCCGCGGCCAGCGGAGTGCTGCTGGCCTGCGCTTTGCACCGCGAGGGGCGGTGCGGGCAGGCCTTGGAAGTGCTGGACAGGCTGGTCGAGGGCGACACGCTGGAGCCGGCGGACCACGGGTGGGTTCTCGTGCAGCGGGCCAGGCTCCGAACCGAGACCGGCGACTTCGAAGGATGCCGCTCTGACGCAGCGGCGGCTCAGCGACAATTCCGCGGCGACGCCGACGACGTGACCGTGTCCGCTCTGGCCGCGGCCTCGGCCTGGCAGCTGTATGCCGCCGCGTTCCTAGCCGCTCAGCCAGACTGGGAAACCTGGGATAAGGAATTCAACCAGCTGGTCACAACAGCGGACACGGCGGTGTCTTGGTGGCGGGCGCAGACCGAGTCGTGGGGGCTCGGCGATGCGCTAAAGCGCCGGTTCGAGTCGTGGGCCGACCCGCACCCCCGGTATCTGGTCCGATGGGAGGGCCCGAAGACCCAGCATCTGTTCGCGGCCGAGTTCAGCGCCGACATCACAGGCGAGCACAGCCGCTGGAAGCACGCGTGCGCCCAATACGGGCGGCAGCGGCTCATGGACGCAGCCGACTCGGACGAAGAGGGGCGCAAGCTACGCGAACTGGTCGAAGGGCTCGGAGCGCTGCGCCGAAGCGGCGACGACAAGTCGCTTGAAAAGGCGATCCTCCGCCTCCGCTACGACGGCCCTATCGGGCCGGTCGCCGAAACGGTGAACAAGATCACGACCGCCGGTTGGACGCATACCACCGCCGACCCGAACTTCGCCGCGCTGGCCGGCGCAGGCGACCTCGTCGAAGAGGCGGCGGCCACCGAGCTGGCCTGTTGGAGCGCCACACAAGCAGAGCACCCCGCCGAGCTCACAGAGAGGCTGAAACCGTCGCGCATCGTGCCGATGGCCGCTCTGGACGCGGTCACCGGCCTGCTGCCCGCCGCCGGCGCCCAAGCCCACACTGCCGCCGCCCGCCTCATCGCCGGTTTGCCCGACCCGCCGCCGCACATGACGCCCAATAGGGTCTGCCAGGCCATCCGCCGCCTCGACTACGGCAAAGTCGACGCTGCGGCCAGACAGGCGCTTTGGGAGAAGGCGTGGGAGCAGCAAGGGCAGATGGCGGCCACGGCGCTGGGCTGGCTGGCCGACAACGGCCACACCGAAGCGGACGCGGAGGCGGCCGGGCGGGCCGCCTCCGGCGACCTCCAAGCACTCGAAGCCATCTCCGACCTCGCCTCTCTCGACCCAGGCCAAGCCGCGGCGATCATCGGCCATCTCGCGGGAGCCGCCGACCAGAACCTGTCCGGCGCCCGCAGAGGCACCCACAGCATCGGCCGGGTCGACGCCGCCTGGTGGCTGATCCGCATCGGCTTCGAATTCCCCGACCTCGCCCGCTGGGACAAGGCCCTCGAACTGCTGTCAGATCCCTGTGTGGCGGGCCACGACAAAAGGGACGCCTGCCTGCTGGCCGCCAACAATTGCGGTGACCTTCCCGACGATGTTCGATCCGCGCTAGCCGCCGGCGCGGCAGCCATCGCCACAGCCCAGACCGGCGTCGGCTTCGACGCCGACATGGCCGCAATAGAGGTCGTCCTCAGAATCGGGCTGGGCGACATGGCGGGCGGCGAAGCCGCCGCTGCGATGGCCAAGCTGGCCATCGGAACACCCGAGC
>JAPYOG010000180.1 GCA_028278785.1 Candidatus Poriferisocius anaerobius
ACATAGGAGCGCATGTCCTCGCCCCACCCGCCGTCGGGGTTCTGAACCGACTCCAGCCAGCGGCATGCCCGCACCACCCGGCTGTCGTCGGCCGGCACCCCGGCGCTGATCAACGCGGGGACCACCGCCCCGGTGCCGTAGATGTGGTTGGCGCCCCAGCGCCCGTACCACGATCCATCGGCCTCCTGCTCTGCGGTGAGCCACTGAACCCCGCGGGCCACTGCGTCCCGGTCGACCGGCAAGCCCGACGCGTCGGCATCGAGCTCGGCGAGCATCTCCACCACATGGGCGGTCACATCGGCCGAGGGCGGATCGATGACCTCCCCGAAGTCGCAGAACGGCAGTTCGGCCACCAGCGGGGAGCAGTTGTCGGCATCGAATGCGGCCCAGCCGCCGTCGGAGCACTGCATCCCCTGCGCCCAGACCACCGCCCGGTCCAGCGCCCGCTGAACCTGCCTGGCGTCGGGATGGCGGACGCGGCGCAGGGCGAGGGACACCTCGGCCGTGTCGTCCAGATCGGGGTAGTAGTTGTTCTCGAATTCGAACGCCCACCCTCCCGGCACCAGATGGGGGCGCTGCTCGGCCCAGTCGCCGACGATCTGGACCTCCTGGTCGATGAGCCAGCGGGCGCCGGCCACCATCTGCGGGTCTTCGGGGTCCATGCCGGCATCGGCCAGCGCGAGCAGCGCCAGGCAGGTATCCCAAACCGGCGACTGGCAGCACTCCAGGCGCCGCATGTCGTTCTCGACGATGGTCCAGGCGTCGAACCCGGCCAGCCCTTGGGCCAAGATCGGATGGTGCAGGGAATAGCCCCGCACGTACAGGGCCAAAAGCGAGTACACCCACGGAGGCTGAATGCCGCCCCAGCAGCCGTCGGACTCCTGGCGGGCGATGATCCACTGCTCAGCCCGGTTGAGCGCCCACTCCCGCACCCGGCGCTGCGGCCGGTTCTCGTAGCGGTGCAGCACCTTATCGAGGCGCTGGAACCGCCGGGCCATGCTCCCGGGGGGGGCGGGCACCCGTTCCGGGGGGACGGCCCCGGTGCGAATCTCGTCCAGGCTCAATCCCATAGACTTCACCGGCCGGTGGGCGCCCACCACCGTCAGCGCGACCATGGTCTGGCGGGCCCAGCAGGCGAAGTCGTAGATGTTCAGCGGAATCCGCTTGGGCAGAAAGATCACCTCGGGAGGCAGGGCGGGCAGATCCTCCCATCGCCAAAGGTCGAACAGCGCCATCCAAATCCGGGTGAACACCCGGCTGCGCTCCAGCCCTCCAGCGGCGCGGATGTGGGCAGCAGCCTTGGCCATGTGGTCGGCTTCGGCGGGGTCGCCGGCGTAGCGCAGCGCCCAGTACGCCTCCACCGTCACCGACAGATCGGCCGGACCCTGGTAGAACGTCGCCCATGTGCCGTCGGCCCGCTGGTTGTGGCGGATCCAGTTGGCCGTCTGCCGGGTGACCTCGGGGTCTGCGATCCCCAGGAACTCCCGGAGGAACAGATCCTCGGCCTCGATGGACACGTTGGTCTCCAACTCGTCCTTCCACCAGCCTTCGGCGTCCTGAAGGCTCAAGAGCCGGTCCCGGGCTTTGGTCAGACACTTGTCGGCGCCCATCAGAAATCCCTCCCCAAAATGAAATCGGCCAATATCCGCAACTCCTCTGCCCCCTCTGCCAAGACCTGCCGGCTCTCGGCCAGCGAGTCCAGGGCCGACACGGCCAAATCGTAGTGGGTCCGGGCCAGCGCCTCGGCCTGCTCCCGGCCGCCCCCGGCCTCCACCAGCTTGCGGGCGGCCTCGACTTGGCCGGCGTCCAAATCAGCTCGGCCATACAGCTCGGCAAGCTCCTCGGCCGCAGAGGTGCCGCTGTTCAGGGCGATCACCACCGGCACCGACTTCTTGCGCTCCCGCAGATCGGCGCCGGCGGGTTTCCCGGTGCGCTCGGGGTCGCCCCAGATCCCCAGCAGATCGTCAACCGCTTGGAACGCGATCCCCAGGTGGGCGCCGTAATCCCTCAGGCCGCCTATCGCCCCGTCGTCGGCCCCGGCCAGAATGGCCCCGGCCGATGAGGCGAACGACAGCAGCGCCCCGGTCTTGCCCGTCTCCATGGTCAGGCACTGCTCCAGGGTGATGGCCGGCTTCTCCCCGAACGCCATGTCCATGCTCTGGCCGGCGATCATGGCCGAGACCGCACGGGTCAGGTCTTTGGCCGCTCTGACCCGCTGGGGGGTGGACTGCGACAGCAGCACCTCGAAGGCCAGAGCGCAGAGGGCGTCTCCCACCACGACGCCCACGCCGGTGCCGAACTTGGCCCAGACCGTGGTGCGATGGCGGCGCTCGGCATCGTTGTCGATGATGTCGTCGTGGATGAGGGAGAAGTCGTGGATGAGCTCGATGGCCACCGCAGCCGGCACCCCTGTCTCTGGGGGGGCGCCCACCGCCTCGGCCGACAGTATGGACAGCGCAGGACGGGTTCCCTTGCCCCTGCCCCCGAAGTGGTATTCGGCGGGCACCCGCAGCTCGTCGCACAGCCCGGCGAGCGCGGCGGCGATGGCCGGGTCGACCAGCGCCCTGGCCCGCTCCAGAATGGCCGGTCCCCCGGTCATGCGCTCATCCTCGGGGAGGCGAGGGAGCGGCAATGGCCAAGCGCAAGGCCTGCCGCGGCGTTGCCGGAGCGCACTGCCCCCTCCATCGTGGCCGGCCAGCCGGTATCGGTCCACGCGCCGGCCAGGAACAGGCCTGCGATGGCGGTGGTCGGGCCGGGGCGAAGCCGCCGAGTGCCGGGGCGGCCGGCGAAGGTGGCCCGGTGCTCTCGGGTGACCACCGCGTCGAGCACTTCGGCGTCGGCGGCAAGCGGGAAGAGCTCTTGCAGAGCCGACCGATAGCGCTCGATCAGCTCGGCCGGGCGATCGCCTATCTCCTCGAAGGCCGCCGACTGCGACACGGCCACAACCTGCTCGCCGCGGCCGGATGCGCCCTGCGACACGGCCACAACCTGCTCGCCGCGGCCGGATGCGCCCTGCGACACGGCCACAACCTGCTCGCCGCGGCCGGATGCGCCCTGCGGCCCTCCCTGCGGCCCTCCCAACGGCCCTGCTGAGCGCCACCCGGCTGCCTCGGTGCGGTCGAACACGAACTGAAGCGGGGAGTCCAGCGCCGCGGCGAACGGCACGTCCATGATCCGGCGGTCGAACACGAAATGCACGTTGACGATGGGAGAGGCGCCCAAGCGGGCCAGCTCGGACTGGCCCGGCACGGTGTCGGCAGGCAGCAGACCGTCGACCGCATCATGGGGCACGGCCAGGATCACCGCATCGGCGTCTGTCCGCTTGCCGCCGATCACCACCGCGGGGCCGTCGGCCACTGCCTCCACCTCGGCTCGGAGCTCGACCCTGCCCCCCCGGCCGGTGATGGCCCGGCTGGCGGCGTCGCCGTGCAGGGCGGCCAGCGGCACCCGGGTCCAGCCCAGATCACCGGCATCGGCGCTGTCCAGAAGACCGGTGCGGAACACCTTGGCTGCGAGGCTGAGCGAGGCGTCGTCGGCCCGCAAGTTGACGGTGGGCAGGCAGATCAAGTCCCACATGCCGGCGATGGCGCGGTCGGACTCGCCTCGAAACCGCAGCCACCCCCCGAAGCTCATCTCGTCGGTTGCGGGATCGTCGGGATTCAGGCGGCGCAGGGCCAAGGCGGTGCGAGCGGCCCGGAACCGGTCGGCGGCCGAAAGCGGGCTGTAGCCCAGCAGGGACCGGGCCAGATGCAGCGGCGCCGGGGCGCCAGTGCAGAAGATGCGTGCCCTGCGGCGACCGGGGCGCAGGACCGGGACCGACATGCGAGGCTGCTCGGTTATCTGGTCGGCCACCCCCAAGCGGTGCAGCCAGGCCCGGTACTCGGTGCAGCACCGCATGAACACATGCTGTCCGTTGTCGAACCAGCGGCCGTTGCGCTCAAACGACCAGGTGGCCCCGCCCAGGCGGGGGGCCCGCTCGTACAGGGCCACATCGGCCCCGCCGTCGGCGGCGGCCACCGCCGCGGCCAGGCCGGCCAAGCCGCCTCCGACCACCCCGACCCTGGGCCTGCCGGCGCCTTGGCCCTGCGGCTGAGCGGCGGCCGGGCTCATGCGGTCGCTCCGGCCAGGCTGCGAACAGCCACCTTGAGCTTCTCTGCGGTGGACAACGACAGCCGCCCGCTCAGCACCGCGGTGGGCGACGACGCGATGCGGGCCAGCAGCCTCCGGTATATCCCGGCCATGGCCCCGGTGCAGGCCCGGCTGCGGCGGTCCAGCATGTCGAGCAGCCCCAACCCCTCGGCGAAATGCCTCTCGGCCCGCTCCGCCTCAAACGCCACCAGCGCCCCCACTGCGTCAGAGGGGCCGGTCAGGTCGGGGGCGCAGCCGAACCTCTCGATGTCCGAGGCGGGCAGATAAACCCGGCCCATGTCGCGGTCCTCCACGATGTCGCGCAGGATGTTGGTGAGCTGAAGAGCCACCCCCAGCACATCGGCCAGCTCGGAGGCCACGTGCTGGTCGCCTTTGGCACCGAACACCCCCAGCGAGAGACGGCCCACCGATCCGGCCACCAGCCGGCAGTACTCCTCGGTGTCCTCGGGGGTGTCGTACCGCCTCCCAACCGCATCCTGCTCGCATCCGGCGATGATCTCGTGCAACGCCGCGGCCGGAATGGGATAGCGCCCGACGGCGTGGGCCAAGCCCACCAGCACCGGGTCGTCGGGGTTGGGCGCCCCTCCCGCAGCCAGGGTGTCCACGTCGGCCCGCAGCTCGGCCAGCCGGGCCAGCTTCTGGCTGGTCGGCAGCGGGCCGTCGCCCACATCGTCGATGCGCCGGGCCATGGCGTACAGCGCCGACATGGCCTGGCGCTTGGGCTTGGGCAGCAGCCGGATCCCATAGGAGAAGTTGCGGGCCTCGGTCCGGGTGATCTCCTCGCACCGCTGATAGGCCTCGGCGGGGTTCATCTGCGCCTCCAGCGCGCCGTCACGTCTCTAGCGGTGCGAGATGCACGGCTGTCGGCCACCTGTCGGGGGGCGACAAGGCGAAGCATGTGGAGCGCGGTGCGGGCCTTCGACGGGGTCCGCAGCTTGCCCAGCACGTCGAAGTCGGCACTGGAGATGGCGTCCAGGGCGGCCATGCCGCCTGCGGCGTACCCGGCCACCGACACCTTGGCCCATCCCCCGAGGTCGCCGACCAGGGGCGCCGCTCGCCGCAGCAGGCCGCGGGCGGTGTCGCACTGGTGGGCCACCAGGCCCCGCAGCGCTTCGGACGGCCGGGATTGGGCCAGGTCGCCCTCGGTCACCGCGAAGCGGGCCATCTCGTCGGCCGGGAAATAGATGCGCCCCTTTCGGGTGTAGTCCTCGCGCATGTCCTGGAGGTGCTCGACGAGCTGCAAACCGGTACACACGGCATCGCTGAGGGCAACACGCTCGGGCGTGGCCGCGCCGAACACCGCCAGAACCAGGCGCCCGACGGGGTTGGCCGACAGCGCGCAGTACTCGGCCAGCTCAGCCTGGGTTTGGTATCGGCTCTTGCGCTGGTCGAGCCGGTTGGCCTCGATCAAGGCGAGGAACGGCCCGTCGTCTATGTCCAGCTCGGCCAGCACAGGGGTGAGCTGGACCATGACTGGGTGGGTGGCCTCGCCGCTTCGAGCCCGTTGGAGCTCGTCTTGCAGCCAGTCGAGCGCTGCCAGGCGATCACCGGCCAGCTCGTCTCCGATGTCGTCTGCCAGCCGGGCGAACCCGTACACAGCCATCAAGTGGGCGCGGGGGCGCGCCGGTACGATCCGCAGCGCGACCGGGAAGTTCTCGCTCCCGCTCTGGGCCATTATCGAATCCAGATCGAACTCGACTTGGGTTGGCACAGCGCCCCCTCATTGCAAACAACAAAGTGACCATCAGGTCACCTTTTTGTACGCGCTCAATCCGGGGCTGTCAAGGCAATCGCTCCCCCGGCCCCATCGAAGCTGGGCCGATCGGCGAAATGGCCCATCAGGCCCTCGGCAAAAATGTGGGCGATGGCGTCCATGATCAGGGCGCCTGCCAGCCGGTGGCCCCGAGGATCGTCCGAGAGGGCCTCCCCAAGGCGCTCGGCAAGCCGCCAGAAGACCCGCTGGGCGGCCGCGGCGTGCTCGACCTGGCCCTGCACCGAGCGTTTGGCCAGCTCCAGCATGATGGGCAGCCCCGGCAGAAGCGTCTCGGCCAGCTTGCGGGTGAGCTCTTGGCGGCTCAACCCCACCTGACCGTCGACCGAGGCGGCGAACTCCTCGGCGATGTTGTCCACCACCGCTTCCACCGCTTGGAAGAACAGGTCTTGCTTGGAGCGGAAATAGCGGTAGAAGGTGCCCTTCGCCACCCCTGCCTGGGTGCAGATGTCGGCCACGCTCACCTCGGTGTAGCCCCGCAGCGCGAACTCCTGCACGGCCACGCTCCGAAGCTGTTCGCCGCTGTCGGCCAAGCTGGCCATGTCGGTTTGGCCGGGATTCTCGGCATCCATGATCTGGGCGATGTGGCGAAGCGGCAGCCGGTGGCGTTCCCGCAGCTCCCTGACCCGCTCCACCGCATCGGCGTGGCGCTGGCTGTAGAGGAAGCGGTTGGCGGCGGCCCGGCGGGGCGCGGGCAGAAGACCCAGCCGCCGATAGTGGTGGATGGAGGCGGCCGGCACTCCGGTGCGGGCTACCAGCTCGCTGATGGGGAACTCCCCGGGAGTGCCCATGCCACCACTCTTGTTGGTTTTGCGCGGCTGCGCTACTCGGATTCGGCGGTCTTGACGGCGTCTTCGAAGCTGACGCCCTGTTCGATGAGGTTGCGGTACTTCATCACATGCCGGGGCCGGTTGAAGCCGAGCACTGCGACGAGGCGGCCGGCCCGCCCGTAGAGGGCGGCGAACCGCCGCTCCTGCGTCGACCCGGTGATGATGCGGACTTCGTCGTCGGGGCGGGCCCGGCCGGCAAGCTGGATCTTGCGGTCGTACTGGTCGCTCCAGAACCAGGGGACCGGGGAGTAGGGCTGGGCCTCGCCGTCGGAGGCCAGCAAGCGGCGAGCGGCGTGCTGGCCCTGCTCGATGGCGTTGTCCCAGTGCTCCACCCTCATGGTCTCGCCGAACAGTC
The DNA here is from genome assembly GCA_028278785.1 of Candidatus Poriferisocius anaerobius. Classification (GTDB taxonomy): domain Bacteria; phylum Actinomycetota; class Acidimicrobiia; order Acidimicrobiales; family Bin134; genus Poriferisocius; species Poriferisocius anaerobius. Next base: position 7,106 of record JAPYOG010000180.1, read on the forward strand.
GGTTGGGCCAGCGGGCCGCGTCTCCCGCAGCGGCGATGCCCGGCGCCGCCAGGCAGGTCTCGTCGCACACCACCCCGTTGTCCAGCGTCAGCCCGGAGCCCTCCAGCCATTCGGTGTTGGGGATCACCCCGATGCCCACCACCACCACATCGGCGTCCACCGATGTGCCGTCGCTGAGATTCACCCGCTCCACCCGGCCATGGCCCTCGAAGCCGTCCACGCCGACGCCGAGGCGCAGGTCCACCCCGTGGTCGCGGTGGACCGCCGCGCACACCCCGCCCATCTCGGCGCCCAGGACGCGGCCGAGCGGCACCGCCAGGGCCTCGATCACGGTCACCTCCAGGCCCCGCCCCCGGGCGGTGGCGGCCACCTCGGCGCCGATGAACCCCGCGCCCACCACAGCCACACGCTGGGGGGAGGCCTCCAGCTCGGCCTTGATGGCCAGGCAGTCGTCCAAACCCCGCAGGGTGTGGATGCCGTCGAGGCCGCCGGCGGGCAGCTCCCGGCAGCGGGCGCCTGTGGCGATGAGGATGCCCTCGGCGGCAACCGTCGAGCCGTCGTCGAGGGTGACGGTGCGACTGGCAGCGTCAAGGGCTGCGGCCCGGCGGCCGAGCAGCCAGTCGGCGCCCAGATCTCGGAGCGACTCGTCGTCGCACAGGGCGATGCGGTCCTGCTCCCACTCCCCGGCGAGAAGCTGTTTGGACAGGGGTGGGCGGTCGTAGGGCTGGTGGGCCTCATCGCCGATGATGGTGATGGACCCGTCGTACCCGTCTCGCCGCAGGGCCTCCGCTGCTCGGGTTCCTGCCAGCGACGCTCCGACGATTGCTAGCGAGCGCAGAGGGGGATCACTCCTCGGCGACGGAGATGGCCTGCTTGGGGCAGCGCTGCACGGCCTGGTTCACAGCCTCTCTGGCATCATCTCCCGGAGTCTCGTTCAGCACGTACAGAAAATCGTCGTCGCGCACCTCGAAGATCTCCGGAGCAACCTGCATGCAAATGGCGTTGCTCTCGCACTGCTCGTAGTCGACGAC
>JAPYOG010000181.1 GCA_028278785.1 Candidatus Poriferisocius anaerobius
AGCGGGGGGAGTCCAGATGGTCTTTGAGGGCGGTCCACATCTGCTCGCGGGTCACCGCGATGTCGAACCGCTTGGCCGACTCCAAGCCCCGGTCGCGCAGGCCGTCTCGGAGCCGGCGGTCGCCCAGCACCCGGTGCAGGGCCATGGCCATGGTGGCCGGCCGCTTGTCGGCGAGCACGATGGCCGCGTCCTGCACCGTCTCGGCCACCGCAGCGGCGTCGTGTGCGACCACCGGCAGTCCGTTGGCCATGGCCTCCACCAGGGGCACGCCGAAGCCCTCGTGCTCGGAGGCGCACGCCAGCACGTCTGAAATCCGATACCACTGGAGCAGCTTCTTGTCGGAGACCTTGCCCGCGAACACCACCCGCTCGTGTACGCCTAGCCGCCGGGCCAGGGCTTTGAGCGATTGCAGGTACTGGGGCGGGGATGCGTCTCCCACCAGAACCAGCCGCGACCGGGGCCGGAACCGGCACAGCACCGAGACGGCGGCGATGAGGTCGTGCTGGCACTTGTTGGGGGCCAGCCTCCCCACGAACAACACGGTGCCGCCGTCTTCGGGTGCCTCGGGCTTCTCGGCCCAGCCAGGGGCAGATGGCCCGGCTGCGCCGACCATTTGCCACAGCACGGGGGACACCACCACATCGCCAACGCCCAAGTCCCTCAGCTCCCGGGCGTTGAACTCCGAGTCGGCAATTCCCCGGCTGGTGAGCGGCGCCAACGCGCCGAGCTGCTGGCGGCCTCGCTGCACGCTCTTGGCCAGATCGGGCTGCCACACCCGGAAATACTCTGCCGGGGTGATGTTGTGGTAGTTCAGCACGATCGGCACTCGGCGTCGGATCACGCTCTGCGCCACCTCCGAGCCGATCGAGTGCTGGAGGATCGACAGATGGGCGTCGGCTTTCCATTTCTCGACGGCCAGCGTGGCAGCGTCGGCTCTGGTTTTGCGCTCAACCACGATGCGAACTCGCACATCCCGTGCTTCGAGCAGCTCCCGCATGAGGCGCGTGTGGTTGCTGGTGGCATCCCCCGCGCCCATCTGGGGAATCAGGATGTCGGCTGTGAGGCTCACGGCGCCCCCCTGGGCTCGCCGTCCGCGATGTCGCCGTCCGCGATGTCGGCAACCACGATGTCGGCAACCACGATGTCGGTGATCCGGGGGTCGGGGCAGGGCTCGATGCGGGCGTCGAAGCCGGCCCGCTCCAGCAGGTGCCGCCAAGCGGCCGGCGAGATTCCCAGCCCTGCGCCCAGCTCGGACTCCACCGGGCCCCTGAGGGCCGGATCGGCTGCGGCCACGATGATCCTCCCGGTTTTCCCGAGCTTCAGACGGGCCTGCTCAACGGCCCCCACGAGATATGTCAGCGGAAGCAGCTCCACTGCTCCCGTGAGCACGATGGTGCCGAACTCCCCCTCGGCGGAATGCGCCAGGTGGTCCAGCACGTCTCCGGTGCGGAGGTCGATCTGCCGCCGCAGTCCGGCGAGCACACGTTGGGGATCCTGTTCCACCCCGTGGGCCTGCATGCCCCGGACGCTGATTGCCTCCACGATCAGGCCATCTCCTGCCGACAGCACCAAACAAGGCCCTGAGAGCGCGAAACCGGCGATGCAGGACGCAGCCGCGGCCGTTGGCGCCGGCGGGGCGTCCAGCAGGCCGCAACCGGCCTGCTCCGAGCGGCCCGGAGACGTCGGAGCGGCGTCTTCGAGGTGGCCGAGGCGGGACTCAACGCTGCGCAGGTGCCGGATGAGCAATCCGGCGAACACATTGAACTGATCGGTGACGAACCGCATGTACCAATAGGTCAGCTTGCGAACCAGCCACTTCACCCCCCGCAGCCCCCAGCGCGACCCAACCGGCACCTGAGGGTCGAGTGCCGCGAGCGCCGCGGCTTGGTCCAGGAGGCCGCTTTGGCCGGGGTCTTCCGCCGGCGTGCTGCGGGCAGCGGCAAGGTCGGCCCAGACCTGTTCGATCTCGCGCTCGAGCCGGGCTATCTCCGGGTTGCGGCGGCGCTGATCGTCGGCTTCGGCTTCGATCTCGGCGCCGACCCGCTGGGGGTCGAGCGGCTCGGATTCGCTCATCAGGAGGGTTCGGCTGTCCGAGGCCTGCGGGTGATCCGCCGGACAAACCGGATCACCGCGGGTCGGGCTAGCTCGGCACGCAATGCCTGGTTCTCAGCCTCCAGCTCGGCCACGCGCTGGTCCTTGCCGGCAATGAGAGCGTCTTTTTCGCTCAGGCGGACATCCCGCTCGTTTATACGCACGAGGTGGTCGGCGATGCGGGCATCTCGCTCGCCGACTCGGCCCTCCAGCTCGGCAATGCGGTCCTGGAGGTTGGCAACGCGGTCCTGGAGGTTGGCGACGCGGTCGTGCAGGTTGGCGACGCGGTCGTGCAGATGCTGGTTCTGCGCTTCAGCGCCTTGGGCTCGGTCGCGCAGGCGGAGGATCTCTTGGTGCAGATGGACGTGATCGCCGCCATCCGCAGGGTCGGCGGGCATGGGTGAATCGTAGTTCTGGTCGTCCTCCGATTCGCTGCCGCCGGCGATGGGGCGGCCCGGGGAATCGGGGGCCTCCCCCCAGCGGGCCAAGAACCTCTCTGTCTCCCAGGGCTCGATCACGGGCGCCCGGCTCGCGCTCTCGTGGTGGGTGAGCACGGCGGCGGGCGCCACCACCACCCGCAGGCCGGATCGGCGAAGCCGCAGGCAGAGGTCGATGTCCCCGTAAGAGGAGGGAAACTCGCACGACATCCCGCCCACAGCCAGCAGGTCGCGGCGCCGGGCCAAAAGGCAGGCCCCGGTCACGCTGACCACCTCGCGAGCCGCGTCGCCGGCGAGGCCAGCGGCCTCGGAAAGCGGGCGCCCGCGAAGCGAGTGGACGGGGCTGGCATGGTCGAACTCAATGCCGATGTGCTGTATCGACCGGTCAGGATAGAGCAGGGCAGCCCCCACCGCCCCGACGGTGGGGTCGCGCAGGCAGGCGGCCATGAGCCCGAGCCAGTTCGGGCTTTCGGCCTCGATGTCGTCGTTGAGCATCAGCATCAGCTCTCCCCGGCTGGCCAGCAGGCCCCGGTTCACCGCTCGGGAGAAGTCGAACGGCCCCGCGCCCCGGTGGATCACCCGCATGCCCAAACCGGCGACCGGCCGGGGGGGTTCGCCCTGGTACTCGTCTCCCACCACCACGATCACCTCGGCAGGAGGCGGGTCGAGCAGGGTGAGCGTGCTCAAACAGCGCTCCAGCAGGGTGGTGTCGCTGCCTGGCAGGACGCGCCCGGCGCTGGGAATCACAATCGAGGTGCTGGCCGGCAAAGGCAGTGGGGCGTCGTCCATGAGGGCAAGCCGATGCTACCGGCAGCCTGTCGCCCCCACCACTGAAGCTCCAACCACCGCAACCACCGCCTCGCTACGGCAGCTTGTGTCGGCAGCCCTGTGGCCTCCTAGCGGTCGCCAACTAGATTGGAAGACAATGAACAAGCGGCTTGTGATCATCGGCGGGGGACCGGCGGGCAATACCTGTGCCACCTACGCCGCTCGGCTGGGCGCCGAGGTGGTGCTGGTGGAGCGCGACATCATCGGCGGGGCGGCCCACCTGTGGGACTGCGTTCCCTCCAAGGCCATGATCGCCACTGGCGGGGCGGTGTCGTTTTTGAACCGCATCTCGGGCATGGGGCTCGACGATGTGGATCCCCAGGTGGAGGAGAGGGCGCTGCGCGACCGGGTGGCCTACATCGAGAACCAGCTAGGCGGATCGACCACCGAGCTGCTGGCCAGCCAGAGGGTGAGGATGATGTCAGGGGAGGCCCGGCTGATCGCCCCCAACGAGGTGGAGGTGACCACCCCGGAGGGCGCCGAGGTGATGGAGGCCGACGTGATCGTGCTGGCCACCGGCAGCCGCCCCCGGATACCCGACTGGGCCGAGCCCGACGCCAAGCGGCTCCTCACCACCCGAGACGCCTATCCGCCGTCGGAGATGCCAGAGCACATGGTGGTGATCGGCTCGGGGGTGACCGGGGTGGAGTTCGTACACATGTTCGCCTCCTTCGGCTCGGATGTCACCCTCATCGTCAGCCGCCAGCAGGTGCTGCCCGGCAAGGATCCCGAGGTGGCCGCCGCGCTGGAGGACAACTTCATCGGCCGGGGGGTGAAGCTGTACATGGGGGCGCGGGCCTGCGCGGCGGAGGTGGTCGGCGAAAG
>JAPYOG010000182.1 GCA_028278785.1 Candidatus Poriferisocius anaerobius
GCCCCGCCCCACATTTCCGCACAGGCTCTAGAACTTGCTCACCTCAGCTCGTCGCTGCCAGGCCCTCGCGGAGGGCGGCAAGGAGGGTGGCGGCGGCGATGGCGGCGGTTTCGGAGCGGAGCACAGATGTGCTGAGGCGGATGGCGCCGAGTTGGCGGCGCTCGGCTTCCGACCAGCCGCCCTCGGGGCCGATGAGCACGGTGGGGTGCTCCAGGGATGGGGGGCTGCCGGAGATGTCGGCTCGCACGGCGCCGGGCTGAGCGGACAGATCGGCGAACTCGGCCACCTCGCCTATCTCGGGGATCCGCACTTGACGGCTCTGCATGGCGGCCTCCCGGGCCACTTGGCGCAGTCGCTGGATATGGCGGGCCGCCCGCTCGGCGTCCCAGCGCACCACGCTGCGATCGGCGGCGAACGGGACGACAGCATCCACCCCCAGCTCGGTGAGCTTCTGAACCACCAGCTCGGGACGGCCGCCCTTGATGAGGGCGAAGCCGATGGCGAGCCTGGGGCGGGGCGCCTCGACGTACACGACCTCGCCGGCCGGTTCAGGAACGCCGTGGGGGCCTGACCCCAGGCGGCACACCCGCCACGAACCGGCGCCGTCGGAGGCGGTGAACGAGTCTCCGGGCCTCAGCCTCAGCGACCGGATGAGGTGATGGCTGTCCTCGTCGCGCAGCTCGGGGCGTTCCAGATCGCTGACGAAGACGTGGGGACCGTCACCGCCGCCGGGCTTCACGGCGCCGCTTCCTGGTGGTAGGCGCCACCTCTTCACCCCGCAGCTCGGCAAGCTGGCGGAGCAGGTCGATCTCGTCGTCGCTCAACCCTGTGGGCGTGTCCACCACCGCCTGCACCAGCAGATCGCCCCGGCCCCGGCCCCCGAGGCGGGGCACGCCCCGGCCTTTGACGCAGAACACATCGCCGGTCTGAGTGCCGACAGGAATCTCCAGGTCTTCCACGCTGTCGAGCGTCTCGTACTTCAAGTCGGCGCCGAGGGCGGCTTGGACCATGGTCAGGTGCAGACGGTCCACCAGATCGTCACCGTCCCGCTGGAAGCGGGGATGGGCTCGCACATCGATATGCACGTAAAGATCGCCAGGAGGACCGCCCCGAGGACCGGCCGCTCCCCGGCGCGCCACCCGCAGCGTGGATCCCTGGCCCACGCCTGCGGGCACGGTCACCGTGTAGTCGCGGTTGCCAACCACCCGGCCGTCGCCCCGGCACTCGCGGCAGGGATCGGAGATCACCTCGCCGCTGCCGGAGCATGCGTCGCACACCGTGCGGGTGACCATCTGGCCGAGAATCGATTGGCGCACCCGCTGCACCTGGCCCATTCCGTCGCATGCGCCGCAGGTGGCGGGCCGGGTTCCCTCGGCCGCGCCCCGCCCCTCGCACTGCTCGCACACCGTGGCGGTGCGCACGGTAACCTCGGCGCCGGTTCCCAGCACCGCGTCTTCAAAGTCGAGGGTCAGCACTGCCTCGAGGTCGGCGCCCCGCTGGGGGCCGGTGCGGGCTCGACTGCTTGCGGCGCCGAAGGGGCTGGCGCCGAACGGTCCTGCGCCCCCGAAGAACGCATCGAAGATGTCGCTCACGTTCATGCCCGAGAACGGGTCGCCCCCTCCCGCGGCGCCAGGAGCGGTGCCGAAGCGGTCGTAGTGGGCGCGCTTTTGAGGGTCGCTCAGCGTCTCATAGGCAAGGGCGATCTCCTTGAAGCGGGCTTCGGCCTCGGCGTTGTCGGGGTTGGCATCAGGATGATATCGGCGGGCCAGCTTGCGAAACGCCTTCTTGAGGTCATCCTCGGTGGCGTCTCGGCCCACGCCGAGCAGATCGTAGAAGTCTGCGGCCATGAGCTAGGGAGACGACAGCCGATCGCCCAGCTTCTGGCTCACCACTGCCACTGCGGCCAGCGCCTGGGGATAGTTCATACGAGTGGGGCCCAACACCCCGATGGAGCCCACCGGCCGCCCGGCTACCTCGTAAGGCGCCACGATCAAAGAGCACTCGGCCAGGGGGGCCACCCCGGTTTCCGAGCCGATGGCCACCGTGAGGCCTCGATCCAGAATGTCTTTCACCAACGACACAACCACAAGCTGCTTCTCCAGTATTCCCAGAACCGACCGGACGGTGTCTGTGGCGTCGAACAGGCCGGCCACGCTGGCCGCACCGCCCACGAAGAGCTGCTCCTCGGCGTCTCCCAGATCGACCAGCGAATCCAGGACCCGGACCGCCACCGGACTCAGGGCACAGGCCATATCGCGACCTCGCAGAGCGCTGGCGGGGCACCCGGCCAGCAGGTCGGTGAGCTGGGCAGCCGCCCGAGCCAGTTCTTCGGCGCCGGCGTGCTGCTCCATCTCGATGGTTCGCTTGTCCACCGACCCGTTCTCGTACACCACCAAGGCCATCACCAGCCGCTCCGACAAATCCACCAAATTCACCGACCGGATGGTGGCGCTGGAGTGCTGGGGGGCCACCACCAACGCCGCGTACGCAGTGAGGTCGGCCAACAGCGCGCTGGTGTCGGCCAGCATCTGCTCCAGCTCGCTGTGGGTGGTGTCGAAGAACTCGCGCACCTGCTGGTGCTCGGTGCGCCCCAAGGTGCTGGACACGTCGGTGAGGGCGTCCACGAAATGGCGGTAGCCCTTCTCGGTGGGGATGCGGCCCGCGCTGGTGTGGGGCTGGCTCAGGTATCCCGCCTGCTCCAGGGCCAGCATCTCGTTGCGGACCGTGGCCGGGGAGACGCCCAGATCGGCCGCCTCGGACACATAGGAGGAGCCAACGGGCTGCGTGGTGGAGATGTAACCCTCCACCACTGCCCTCAGCACCGCGGCTTTGCGGGCCGACAGCGTCTCACCGTGGCTTCGCATGAGCCTTGAATACTACCGGCATGCGCTCGCGTGCCACCCCATGAACGGCGCCGCGGTTCAGTCGTCCAGCCGGAGCGCGGAGATGAACGCCTCTTGGGGCACGTCAACCCGGCCGATGGCCTTCATCTTCTTCTTGCCCGCCTTCTGGTTCTCCAACAGCTTCCGCTTGCGGGTCACGTCGCCGCCGTACAGCTTGGCGGTGACGTCCTTGCGGAAGGCCTTCACCGTCTCGCGGGCGATGATCTTGCCTCCGATGGAGGCCTGGATGGGCACGTCGAACTGCTGGCGGGGGATGAGCTCTTTGAGCTTGGTGGTCATGCGCCGGCCATAGGCGTAGGCCGCGTCCCGGTGGACGATGGCGCTGAAGGCGTCCACCGGCTCGTGCTGGAGCAGGACGTCCACCTTGGTGAGGTCGGATGATGCGTAGCCGTCAGGCTCGTAGTCGAGGCTGGCGTAGCCCTGGGTGCGGCTCTTGAGCTGATCGAAGAAGTCCACCACCACTTCGGCCAGCGGCAGGCGGTAGCCAAGCTCAACCCGATCGGGCGACAAGTACTCCATCTTCTTCATCTCCCCGCGGCGGGCCTGGCAGAGCTCCATGAGAGTGCCGGTGTAGTCGGCGGGGGCGATGATGGTGGCGGACAGCATGGGCTCGTGGATGCACTTCACCTCGGCTGCCGGGGGCATGGCTGAGGGATTGTCCACCTCCACCTCCTCCCCGCTGGCCAGCTCTACCAGATAGGCCACCGAGGGGGCGGTGGCTATGAGGCTCAGGTTGAACTCCCGCTCGAGGCGCTCCCGCACGATCTCCATGTGCAACAGCCCCAAAAAACCGCAGCGGAACCCGAAGCCCAGTGCGCCCGAGGACTCCGGCTGGTAATTGAAGCTGGAATCGCTGACCCGCAGCCGCTCCAAGGCGTCGCGCAGCGCGGCGAACTCGTCCCCGTCGATGGGGTACAGCCCGCAGAAGACCATGGACTTGGGCTCCTGATATCCGGCCAGGGGCTCGGCCGCGCCGTGGCGGGCAGCGGTAACGGTCTCACCGGCACGCGCCTCGGCTACGTTCTTCATCCCGGCGATGAGATAGCCGACCTCTCCAGGCCCGAGCTCGCCGACCGGGGTGGGCCGGGGGCGCCGCACCCCGATCTCATCGGCATCCCGGTCGGCTCGGGCCTGCATGAACCTGATCTTGTCGCCCGAGCGCAGCCGTCCGTTCACAACCCGCACCGAGCTGACCACGCCCCGGTACTGATCGAAGTGGGAGTCGAATATCAGAGCTTGGAGCGGCTCCTGGGGATCTCCGACCGGCGGCGGGGTGCGCTCCACCACCGCATCCAGCAGCTCTGCCACGCCTTCGCCGGTCTTGGCGCTTATGTGCAGCACATCGGCGGCCGGGATGCCCAGCACTTGCTCGATCTCCTCGGCTCGGCGCACGGGCTCGGCCGCAGGCAGATCGATCTTGTTGAGCACCGCCACAACCTCCAAATCGTTCTCCAGGGCCAGATAGCAGTTGGCCAGCGTCTGGGCTTCGATTCCCTGGGCGGCGTCCACCAGCAGGATGACCGATTCGCAGGCGGCGAGGGAGCGGCTCACCTCGTAGCCGAAGTCCACATGGCCAGGGGTGTCGATCAGGTTGATCACGCAGCCCCTGTGGTCGAGCCGCACGCTCTGGAGCTTGATGGTTATGCCCCGCTCCCGCTCCAAGTCCATGGAGTCGAGGTATTGGGCGCGCATCTCCCGGGGGTCCACTGCCCCGCACAGCTCCAGCATGCGGTCGGCCAGCGTGGACTTGCCGTGGTCGATGTGCGCGATGATCGATGTGTTGCGAATTCGAGAGAGGTCCATGGGCCACCTGGAACGCTATCTGCCCAATTGGGCGGTTTCCCATGTGGTTGACGGGGTTGCGAGGCGGTAGAGTTCTCCTTCTGTGGCAAACATCAAGAGCCAGATAAAGCGCAACCGTCAGAACGAGAAGCGCCAGATGAGAAACCGCGCCGCGCGCTCAGAGGTCAACACCCGCACCCGCAATGCCGTGGCCGCCGCCGAGGGGGGCGACCCCGAGGAGATCGCTGAAGCCACCCGGCTAGCCGTCAAGCGCATCGACAAGGCGGCCAGCAAGGGCGTGCTGCATCCCAACAATGCCGCCCGCAAGAAATCCCGCCTGATGAAGCGCCTCGCCCGCATCCAGGGCGAGTAGCGAGGCTACCGATTCAACTGGGCCAGCCGCGCCACCAGCACTTCCAGCACGGCCTCCGGGGGCACGGCAGTGGCCCCCCGCAAGTCCAGGTCGGCTTTGGCCAGCAGTTCTATCGACCGGGCAACCCGCTTCGACCCCAGCTTGCGGGCTTGGCGCAGGGCCTTTCTCGCCGGGAACGTCGAGCCCTTCATGCCGAGCAGCTCGGCCGCCTCCTTCTCGCCGGCCACAGCGGCGCCGTCGAGGCGCAAGAGCCGGCTGAAATGGTTGTGGAGGGTCGCCAGCACCTGCATCTCGTTGCGGTCCCCGCCGTGGAGCATCCGCCGCAGCTTCGCCAGGGCCTCTGGGATCTGTCCCGACTCGACGGCGTCAGTCAGCTCCCACGGGGGAACCGAGCCCGCCTCTCCGATGAACGGCGCCACATCATCGACGTCAAGGGCCTGACCGGCGCCGAACGCTGAAGACAGGGTGGCGAGCACCGCCGGCAGGCGGCTCATGTCCTCGCCCAGATGGTCCAGCAGGCGCCGTTTGGCCCCTGCCCGCAAACGCAGTCCGGCTGCATCGATCTGCGCGTCCGCCCATTGGGATGCGCCGTCGCGATTTCGGGGAATGCCGGCTGCGGCCACTTTTCCGCCGGCCTCGGCCACGGCCGCTGTGAGGCGCTTGGGCACAGCGCCCAACCGCTGGAGTGCAGGGCCTTTTTCCCACACGAGCACCAGGTCGGTGGTTTCAAGCTGGTTTTCCAGATAGTGCAGCAGCGGGGCAAGCGAGTCGGCGGTGGAGAAGCGTCCCATCTCCCGTCCCACCACCACCCGCCGGGCGGTGAGGAACGGCGGCGTCTGGGCCGCGTCCACCAGCGGGGCGATACCGTACTCCTCCCCCACGAGATAGGCGGCCTCGTTCAACTCGGCCACCATGAGCCCCCGGTCGCCGTCGCCTACCAGCTCAGCCACCCGATTCCTGACCTCGTTAGACAAGAGCACATCGTCGCCCCCATGAAACAGGACCACCGTGGCGCTCACTGGCTGCCTCGCCGATGCTGAAACAGAACCACCGTGGCGCTCACTGGCTGCCTCGCCGATGCTGGAGGACGGCGCTCATGAAGTCGGCCACCCGGCGGGTTCCGGCCACATCATGGGCCCGCAGTATGCGGCCCCCGAGTCCCACGCCGAGCGCATGGGCCGCCAGCGTGGCCTCCCGGCGGTCCCCCACCTCAGCGCCGGTCAGCGCCCCCAGGAATCCCTTGTTGGACACCGAGAGGAAGACAGCGAAGCCGAGTGCGGCCAACTCGTTCGTCCGCCGCAGCAAAGCCGTGGACATGTCGGGAGTCTTGCCCAGATCTTGGCCGGCGTCGAGCATGATCCGCTGTCGGGGGATGCCGGCGTCGACTGCCCATTGGGCCCGCTCCGACAGGAAGCGGCTCACGTCGCCCATCAAGTCTTTGTAAACCGGATCGGGATCGGCCACCCGCGGCGCCAGGCGCACATGGCAGGCCACCACCGAGGCCCCGGCATTTGCGGCCTCCCGGAGATAATCGGGATCGGCAAAGCCGCTTATGTCGTTGCCCACCACGGCCCCGGCGGCGTAGCTCTCCCGAGCCACCGAAGCCCGCCAAGTGTCCACCGAGATGGGAACGTCGAAGCGCCGGCGCAACGCTTCCACGGCCGGCACAACCCGGTCCATCTCCTCGGCTTCGGACACCTCGGGGCCGGGTCCGGCCTTGACCCCTCCCACGTCCAAGAAGTCGGCCCCTTCCGATACAAGCTGCTCGGCTTTGAGCAGGAAGTCGTCGAAATCCCAGTACTGGCCGGCGTCGTAGAACGAGTCGGGGGTGCGATTCAATATGCCCATGACCAAAGCCCGGGTGGTCACGTCATAGCGGTGGGGTCCGAGCTCCACGATCACACCGGCGACGCTATACCGCCAAGGGGGCTGACCATGACCGCAAGGCGGGGTTCGTGGGAGACAACCCGCACCTCTAGGCCGCCGACCAGGATGCGCTGCCCGGTGCGCGCGGTTCTGGCCCCTCCTACCCGATGTCCGGGAGGGGCGATGACCGTCCCCGCCCAGATCCGCTCGCGCACCGACCGGATCTGGTCGCGCTGGGCCCGGCTGCCCCGGTCGGCCACCACCAGGTCGACGGCCCGCACCCCGGCGCGGCGCAAATCCTCCAGCAGCCTTTCGGCAGACTGGCTGGGCCCGAGCACAACCACCGTCGAATGGTGCTGTCGCCACACCTCAGCCCCGGAATCCAGCACCGTGTGCAGCGGCGGGTCGGAAATCCGCAGGGAGAGCGCCGGCAGCAGCAAAACCACAGCCAGCCCCACCGCCGCCGCAGCCCGCAGCAGGCGGCGCCGGGTCAACCACCAGACCCCGGTGCCGATCGCCACAGCAGCCATCTGGGGCAGCCGCAACTCGCCCAACCGCACGGTCGCCGCCCATCCGGCCACCGCCTGGATCCACCCTATGCCCACGCTGGTGGGCCAGTGGATGACATGGGCCAGCGGGCCGCCGAACAGGCCCGCTACCACCCCGGCCGACAGGCTCCACATCATGATCGGTCCAGCCACCGGAGCGGCCAGCAGGTTGGCCGGCAACGACGCCACCGGCACCCCGCCGAAGGTGGCTATCAAAAGCGGCGACACCGCCAGCTGAGCCGCCACGGTCACCGCCGCGGCTTCGGCCAGCACTCGGGGGCCGGGCAAGCGCTCGGCCAGCCGCGGCGCTCCCACGATGATGCCCGCCGAGGCGGCCACAGACAACCGGAAGGCCAGCGAATGCACCAGCAGGGGGTCGACCAGCACCAGCAGGGCCACGGCCAGGGCCAGCACCCGGCGGCTGGAGGCGCTGCGCCCCAACAGGGTGGCCGTGGCGGCGATGGCGGCCATGGCGGTGGCCCGCAGAACGGAGGGCTCGAACCTGGTGACCAGAGCGAAGAAGGCGATGACCCCCAACGTGAGCACCCAGCGGCCCCGGTAGTCGAACCGCTCGATCAGCGGGCGGGCCAAGATGAGCACGAAGGCCACGTTTTGGCCCGACACCGCCAACAGGTGTGTGAGGCCCGCGGCCCGGAAGTCGTCGGACACCACCGGCGACTGGTAGCGGTCGTCGCCATAGGAGAGGCCGGTGAGCAGGCTGTGGCGGTCGTCGTCGAGCGGCGCCGCGCCTCGGGAGATAGTGCGGCGCAGCCAGTTGGCCATCCGATAGGGAAGCGAGCCGCTTCGGTGGCTGTCGACGCTGTCGATGCTCATGCGGTTCGCAATGTGGCGGGCTGCCTGGTAGTCGGGCAGCGGCTCGATAGGGCGCACGCTGGCGGTGACGGTGATGCGATCCCCGGCCAGTCGCTCGCCCAGATCGCGCGCGGCCCTGCCGTAGGCCCACGCCTCGTAGCGGCGCCCCTCGGCCCGCACCGCAACCCGCATACCATTGCCGACCGGCACCGGATCGGCCACCAGCGTCGCCTCGCCCCGGAAAGCCGCAGGCTCGACCGGGTCGAGACCGGCCCAGGCCCGGGCGCCCAGAGTCGAGCCCAAGAGCATGACTGCCGCGACCAGCAGCCACGGCCTTCGCAGGGCCAAGGCCGCCACACCCAAGATGACCACCGGGACAAGGGGCACCGAAGCAGACCACCAGGCCCCCGCGATGGCAGCAGCGGCCAGCGCGACCACTTGGCAATCGCTCATCGCCGGCCGCCCGCCCAGTCTGGCTGGGACGCCGCGGTCGCTCATCGCCGGCCGCCTGCCCAGTCTGGCTGGGACGCCGCGGTCGCTCATCGCCGGCCGCCTGCGATGCAGCCGATGGCTTGATTGGCTGCCGAGGCTCACACCGCAACCAGATCCCGTATCCTGTCGAGCTTGCTGGGGCCGATGCCCGACACGGCCAACAGGCCGTCGACGGAGCTGAAGCCGCCGATGCGCTGCCGGTGCTCGATGATGGCCGCCGCGATGGCCGGACCCACCCCGGGCAGCGACTCAAGCTGCTCTGCTGAGGCTGTGTTGAGGTTCAAAGGGTTGAGGCTCAAAGGACCTGCCGCCCCGCCGCCGGCTGCCCCCAAACCACCCACGGGGGCCGGAATCACCTCCTGGCCGATGTGCGGTATGTAGATGCGCTGCCCGTCGGCCAGCGTGCCGGCCAGGTTTACCCGGTCGTGGTCCGCGCCGGGCGCCAGCCCCCCGGCTGCCTCAACCAGGTCGATCACCCGGCCCTCGCCCCGCAGCATGTACACCCCTGGGGCCTGGACTGCCCCGGCGATGTGGACCAGGATCGGCGCGGGCGCCGTCTCAGCAGCCGGCGCCTGGGGAAGAGGAGTGGCCATGGGGATGACCACCTCGGGTCGGGGCGGGTCGCCCGATCCCGCCATCAGGTAGGCGGCGGCTGCCACAGCAACCGCCGCCGCGCCGGCCACGGCCAGACGGGGGCCGGTCAGCAGTCGGCGGCGGTCTTCCCAAAGCTCGCGAGCCCGCTCCGCCGGGGTCAGCCGGGGAGGAGGGATTGAGGGGTCTTCCATGGGCCATGCCCGGCGCGAAGCGCCGCTCTGGTGGCGGGGGAAGCGGCTTCAGAATACCAGCCCGAGGCCAGAACCAACACCCGGCATCACCGGGAACAGCCCCGGCCGCATCAGATCAGCGCGCCAACGGGAATGTGTCGGCGGCGCAGCGGAAAACCATCACCGGGAACAGCCCCGATCTAGTCGGATCGGCTCAGTAGAGCTGGGCGGTCAGCCGGCGGCGGTAGACCGGGGTGCGGGGATCATCCGATCCCATGACCTCCAGGAGATCCACGAACTCCTGGCGAGCCGACGGGTCGGCCTTCACTCGGCCGAGCAGGTCATCCAATCGGGCCTCGATGTCTGAGTTGTCCGCCCCGGCGGAGGTTCGAGCCAACGCGGCCACTCGGCGAACCTCTCCGGCCTGCGGTATCCGCTCCAGCAGCTCGAGGGCCTCGTCGTTGCGCCCGTCGGCCACCAGCAGTTCGGCCAGCGCCACCACCGCGCCCTCATGGTCGGCGTCCAGCGCCAATGCCGCCCGCAAGGATGCCTCGTCGCCCGCGGCCGCCAGCGCCTCCACCTCGTTCTCCAACTCCGAGGGCAGCAGCCTCTGCACGAAATCAGCCACCGCGGCCTCGCCCTGAGCCCCGATGAATCCGTCCACCACCTTGCCGCCCCGCATCGCGTACACCGCCGGTATCCCCTGCACCTGGAATGCCTGGGCGGTCTGCGGGTTCTCATCCACGTTCACCTTGGCCAGCTCCACGCT
The DNA here is from genome assembly GCA_028278785.1 of Candidatus Poriferisocius anaerobius. Lineage (GTDB taxonomy): Bacteria > Actinomycetota > Acidimicrobiia > Acidimicrobiales > Bin134 > Poriferisocius > Poriferisocius anaerobius. The sequence goes on from JAPYOG010000182.1 coordinate 10,311, forward strand.
TCCCCGGGTGGCCGCCACTGCTCTCTCCAGAATCGGCCCCAGCGTCTTGCAGGGCCCGCACCATGGCGCCCACAGGTCCACCACCACGGGAACCGCATGCGACCGCTCGACCACCTCAGCCGCAAATGTCGCATCACTCACATCGGACATCGGCTACCTCTCATCGGACCGGATTGAACGCTACCCTCAACACTGACATGAACCACATCCGAGGCATCCGGCACAACGCTGCCAGCGCGTGGGCAGCACCGCCGCGTCCTGACATGCCCGCGTCGAGCATCCGGCACAACGCTGCCAGCGCGTGGGCAGCACCGCCGCGTCCTGGCATGAACCACATCCGAGGCATCCGGCACAACGCTGCCAGCGCGTGGGCAGCACGCCGCGTGACCGGAGGGCCGGTGGCGTGACAAGCGAGCTGGTCACCGCCCACCAACTGCCGGATTTGGCCGAGCCGGTTCTTCTGGTCGCCCTCGACGGCTGGGTTGACGCCGGCTTCGGCATGCGAAAGGCCGTTGAGATCATGGTGGGGGCAGGCGATGCCGATCCGGTGGCCACCTTCGATGCCGACCTGCTGGTCGACCACCGGGCGCGCCGACCGTCGATGACGGTGCGAAACGGCGTCATCGATGAGATCAGATGGCCCGCGATCAGGCTCGATGTGCTCGGCGACCTCGACCAGCGCCAGTTCTTGATGCTGCACGGCCCCGAACCGGACTTCCGCTGGCAGGCGTTCTGCACGGCTGTCCAAGACCTTGTTCAGCAGTTGGATGTTGCTCGCCTCGTGTCGATTGGGGCCTATCCCGCCGCCGTGCCCCACACCCGGCCCGTGCGGCTGTCGGCCACCAGCGCCTCCCGCGACCTGATAGACCGGTTTGGCACCGTCCCGGGAACCCTGGAGGTTCCCTCCGGCATCAGCGCTGTGCTGGCCAAGCGCTTCGAATCGGCCGGGCTGCAAGCAGTCTCGGTGTGGGCCCAGGTGCCCCACTACGCCGCCGGCTTGGCCTTCCCAGCAGCCACCGCGGCCCTGTTCCAAAGTCTGCGGACTGTGGCCGATCTGCGATTCGACCCGGCGCCGCTGATGGCCGAGGGCCTAGAGGTGTCCCGCCGCCTCGACGCCATGATTGCTCAGAACGCCGGCCATCAGCGGCTGCTGGGTCGGCTGGAGAGCGTCTACGACACCAGCATGGGGGAACAAGGCGAAGACATCCCCTCCGGAGACGAGCTGGCCGAGATGCTGGAGCGCTTCCTGCGCGACCAGGATGAGACGAAGTGACCTGGCAGTGAAGCTGGACAGGTCATGAAGCTGGACAGGTCATGAAGCTGGACAGGTCATGAAGCTGGACAGGTCATGAAGCTGGACAGGTCATGAAGCTGGATGGGTCATGAAGCTGGACAGGTCATGAAGCTGGATGGCGGCCTGACGGCCAGAGCAGCCCGAAAGGGCTCGGTGGGGCCTCTGGCGGAGGTTGCCGACTCAGCCCGCAGTCTGGAGGCCGCCGGCTACGACGGCCTCTGGTCGGCCGAGCTCGACCACGACCCGTTCCTGCCGCTGGTGCTGGCCGCCGAGCACACCAGCCGCATCCGGATCGGAACCTCCATTGCGGTGGCATTCGCACGCAACCCCATGCTCTTGGCCAATTTGGGCTGGGATCTCCAGGCCTATTCCGGCGGGCGCTTCATCCTCGGGCTGGGTTCGCAGATCAAACCCCACATCACCAAGCGATTCTCCATGCCGTGGTCTCATCCCGCCGCCCGCATGAAGGAGATGATCGACGCCGTCAAGGCCGTATGGGCAAGCTGGGAGACCGGAGAGCGCCTGTGGTTCCGGGGCGAGTTCTACCAGCACACCCTCATGACGCCGATGTTCAGCCCTGGCGCCAACCCCTTCGGCCCGCCCCCCATCCATCTGGCCGCGGTGGGCGACCTCATGACCGAGGCGGCCGGCGAGGTGGCCGACGGCTGGATCAGCCACGGGTTCACAACCCCTGGCTACATGCGGGATGTGTCGCTGCCCGCCCTCGAGCGCGGGGCCGCCCGAGCAGGCCGCGACCCCTTGGACATAGAGGTGTCGATGCCCGTGTTCATCGTCACCGGCGAGACAGAGGAGGAGATGGCGTCGTCAGCCCAAGAGGCCCGCTTGCAACTGGCCTTCTACGGCTCGACGCCCGCCTATCGCCCGGTGCTGGAGCACCACGGCTGGGGCGACGCCCAGAACGAGCTGAACCGCATGTCCAAGCAGGGCCAGTGGGCTGAGATGGCCGATGTGATCGACGACACCATGCTGGGAACCTTCGGAGTCGTGGCCGAGCCCCAGAACCTGGCCACCGCCGTGGCGGCCAGCTACGGAGGCCTGATCGACCGCATCACGTTCGGCCAGGGCATCCACCCCGACGGACCCTGGGCCGAGGTGCGCGAAGCCCTCCGAGCCATCCCAGGGCGCTCACTTTGCTAATCCTCAAGTTCGTCGGGGCGGTTATTCGGATTCAGCTAGTTCTAGTGTCTTGAGTGGTTGATTTGTCGCCTACATGCAACCAATCAACCACTCAAGACACTAGGAGGCGGTTGAGCAGAGGGCTGCCCCAGGTGAGGAGGGCGATGTTGGGGGTGTCTTGGTAGCGGGCGGGATTGAAGGTCACAGGATGGGGTGAGGCGTCGTCGAGGGAAAGCAGCCAGGCATCGGAAGAGTCGGGGTGGGGGGTGAAGCGGTCGCGGCACCAAGGGATGCTGAGTAGGGCGTCTTGCAGGTCGCTGAGGGTCATGGCTGGTTGCAGTTCGGTGTCGTGTTCGGGCACGGCATCAAGGTCGGTCAGTTTGATGGGTGCCCGCTCGAGCCGGTCAGCAGCCCCTATCAGCTCATCGGCGGCCTCGGCGGGATCGATACGCCCCATCGCCGCCCGCTCGAATACCGACTCGGTGGTGGCGAGCACAGGCTGAGCGTTACCCACCACATTGGTGAACCAGTCGAGGCGATCGCGGATGCGGCGGTGGATGTCCTCTTCCAAGGTGTCGGAATAGAACAGGTTGGTGACCTCGACCTTTGGCTGACCTCCAATGCGGTCCACGCGGCCGATGCGCTGCTCCACTCGCATGAAATTCCAAGGCAGGTCGAAGTTGATCACCCGAGCGCAGGTTTGCAGGTTGAGTCCCTCCGACATGGAGTCGGTACCCAGCATGATCCGCACGTCGTCACCCTGCCGGAAATGGAGTCGGTACCCAGCATGATCCGCACGTCGTCACCCTGCCGGAACAGCTCCTTTACTTCCTCCTTGGGAATGGGCTCCCAATCGGCGATTTCGGGTGACCAACGTTCGCCCCGTCCGCCGTAGTAGCACACGATCCGGGGGCCGTAGATCGGGGCCAGGCGATCTCGCACATATTGAAGGGTGTCGGCGTATTGGGTGAACACCACGACGGTGCGGTGCCCGCTGGCGAAGCTCTGGGCCAGCAACTCTCCCAGCAGACTCATTTTGGGCTCGTCGGGGGGCAGTGCGTCGAGGTCGGCGATGAAGCGGTCGAGCTCATCGATCTCAGCGGCAAGATTGTCGGCGGCAGACTCTACTTGGTCTTCGAAGTCGTCACCCCATTCGGCGGCCTCCACCGCGGCCTCATCGTCGGCATCGAGCAGCTCTGCCACAGCACGGCGACCGGCTAGCACGTCTCTTCGCCGGGCCAACGAGCACCGGATGGCATGGAAGCTGGAAGTGAGCCGCCGACGGTAGATGGTCATGATGAACCCCAGTGGCCTGCGGGTGCCGGCGGCTCGGAGGTAAGAGTCGTAGTGGCGGGTGATGTAGCCCTCGATGCGGTTGTAGAGGCTGTGGGCCGAGCCCAAGTCGCAGAACTCATCGGTCACCTCCCTATCGGGGATGACAGTGCCATCGGGGAGCCTTCCCTGGTCGCGGTAGGACCGAAGCGTGGTCCGAGTGGTGCGAAATACCCGGTCACGGACTGGGGTGTTGGCCCGCAACCACCGATTCCAGTGCGGTTCCACGTCGGCATCGAGGCGGCGGACGGATTCAGAAAAGGGACTCTCGTGGAATCGAGTTATGCGTTGGGCCTTCACCGGCCCCAGGTCGGATTGCAGTGCGCGGTCCGTGGCGGCGTCGGGTTTGGTAGTAGCAAAGTGGCCGGCCAGCATCCGTTTGAGGAACTGCCATTGGCGACCGGCCAGCGGCAGCTGCACCTCTTCGTAGTACTGCTGCATGCGCTCAGCGTCGACATCCCACTCGGGAGGCAAGCCAAACAGGTTGAGCAGATCCCATAGGTCATGGGTGTGGAGCTGCATGGGAGTGGCTGAGGCCAACAGAAGCACTCGCCATAGCCCATGCTCTTTGAGGGCCAGCAGCGTTGCCAGTAGCTGGTTGGGGGTGTCGCTGGGGTTGGCCCCTCGGCGTCGGGCGTGGTGGGTCTCGTCCACGAACACCAGGTCCCAGCCTTCGCCATCCAGCAGGCGTGAGCGCTGTTGGCGACGGCGGGCGAGATGCGACGACGCCAACAGAACTGGCGCGGCCCGCCATGGGTTGACGCCGGTGCCCAGCTGCTCACGTCGACCGTCGGCGAAGACCAAGTCGCTCCCTTCGAGACGAGGCACATCCAGCAGGAACTTCTCGGCCAGTTCTTCTTGCCACTGGATGAGTACCGAAGCAGGCACTAGCAACAGCGCAGTCTCTGCTTGCCCCGAAAGCAATAGCTCCCTCAGAACCAACCCGGTCTCGATGGTCTTGCCAAGCCCTACTTCATCGGCCAGGAGATACGACCGGGGCCAAGTCTCCACAATGCGCCGGGCGATGGCCTTCTGGTGGGGCCAGGGCACTATGCCAGCAGAGGCCAGACCCACGCCAGTGCCGGTGCGAGGAGCCTCGCGGATTATGTCCAGCTGCTGTCGTTCTTCATCGGTGAGCGATGTGGGCTCTAGGGGGTCACGAGATGGAGGAGTCCAGTTCTCGGGCACCAATTGCAACAGTCGGTCCCGGGCTGCTTGGGGCAGCGGCATTACCTTCCACGTCCCCCGGTTCGGATCTGAGCCGCTGCCTATGGGGTTGCCATCCCACAGACGGTCGAATTCGTCGGCACATCTCTGGCCGTAGTCCTGCCACACTTCGGACTTCCACGACGGGTACACGCTGAATGACTCGAAATTCTCCTGCCACCCAGCTGCCGACTCGTTAATGCTGCCTTCGAACGCCAACCGATCCCCGACAGCATCGGTAACCACCCCGAACTTGGTGTGGAAATAACGGTGACCGGCCTGAGCGGCGGTAAGCGGCGTACCGCCGGGGTCGCAGGGCACCCCCACCCGGATTTCGAGCCGGTCTTGTTGCACCAGCCAGGCAATGACCTGCCATCGCTGTTGTTCGATCTCATCGGCACCCACTTCGAGATGGGCCAAGAGACGCTGGGCGAGTACTTCATCAACGGGGGTGCGGCCCAGCAGAGCCTCCCGGTCGACTTCGGTGAGTTGCACCCCCACCAGCAGCCGGATGGTGCCCTGGTTGTGAATGAACCGGGCCAAACCAGCGGAGGCCGACACGAACGACGAGGAGGAGAAGTAGCCCGCCACTCGGTCGTAGGCCACCGCCCGCTGAAGCACTGGCACATAGAACGTTCCGAGCAGGTCACCGTCGCTGGTGTAGCGGGTCTGGATGGAAAGATCGGCAAACCGCGCCGGCGAAGGGTTGGGTTCAGTCATCGGGAGAGAAGAGTTGTTGTTCGGTGATGTCCAGTGGGTCGGGAGGAATTTCCAAGTCGGGGAAACAAGTGGTGGCCAGCCGATCCAACAGCTCGGCCTCCACCACATTCCATTTGCCGGACGACTTGGTGCGGGGAACGGCTCGGAGCAGGGCTTGGAGACAGTCGCAGAATCGGGAGTCGTCGGTAAGATTTCGCTCGTTGAGCCACCGACGGGCCGCTGCCGGGCCATCTTGATCGGTGATGTACAGCGCGGTGTGGACAGCATCGATCAGTGCCAGGAATGAGCGACGCTCCCTGTTCACTCCCGGCAGGTGGCCGTCGCCTTCCCGCCGTAGCCGCTGTTGGGGCTGGGAGATGCTGACCGAGCCGGATTTAGCGGTGATGAGTTTGGCCCGCTCCACCTCAGCCACTTCCAGTCCGCCGGTGGCAAGCGCCAGCTTGCGAGCTTCGTCGTAGGGGAACTCCCGAGCAGCGAACATGCTCCAAGCCATCAGAATGAAGTCGGT
>JAPYOG010000183.1 GCA_028278785.1 Candidatus Poriferisocius anaerobius
GGCGGTGTAAGCGCCCGCGGGCGGGGAGGCTTGGCCGTAGTTGTCGCGGCCCCAGCATGCGATGGTGTTGTCGGCTGCGATGGCGCACGAATGCCAGCCGCCGGCGCCCACGGCGGTGTAAGCGCCCGCGGGCGCGTCAATCTCGCCGTAGAAGGCGCGGCCCCAGCACAGGAGGGTGTTGTCGGTTGCGATGGCGCATGTGTGTCGGCCTCCGGCGGCCACGGCGGTGTAAGCGCCCGCGGGCGGGGAGGCTTGGCCGTAGGTGTCGTTGCCCCAGCATGTGATGGTGTTGTCGGTTGCGATGGCGCACGAGTGCTCGTAGCCCGCGGTGATGGCGGTGTAGGCGCCCGCGGGCGGGGAGGCTTGGCCGCGGGTGTCGTTGCCCCAGCATGTGATGGTGTTGTCGGTTGCGATGGCGCACGAGTGCCCATCGCCGGCGGCCACGGCGGTGTAGGTGCCCGCGGGCGGGGAGGCTTGGCCGTGGGTGTCGTCATCCCAGCATGTGATGGTGTTGTCGGTTGCGATGGCGCACGTGTGCCCATCGCCGACGGCCACGGCGGTGTAGCCGTCGGAGTCGGCTTGGCCGTTGCCGGGTTGGGGCGTTTGCTGGGCTTCAGCGGTTGGCGCGCAGCCTTGGGGTACGAGCCCGGTGTCGATGTCGAATTGGCAGCGGTAGGCGTTGAGCAGGGCTTCCTGGTCGGCAATCAGCTTGTCGCGCACGGCAACGTCTGAGGCGGTGGGAGTCCCCGCGAAACCGCTCGGAGGGGCAGCGGCCCGAGCTGGGCGACCGTCTCGGCAGCCGCCGGGAACCACCCCGGTGTCGGTGTCGAATTGGCAGCGGTAGGCGTTGAGTAGGGCTTCCTGGTCGGCAATCAGCTTGTCGCGCACGGCAACGTCTTGGGACGTTTGAGCGAAGGCCGCGCCCGGCGCAGAGAACACCAGCAACGCCCCGAGAATGGTCGTTGCCCCCCACAGGGAGGGTGAACTCCACCGGTGGTCGCGACGACTCATCAAGCCCATAGGCCACCCCAGCCACCACCACCGGTCAAATCGCCGTGGTCAGCTTGAGGCGCAAACTGCTTTGCCGCGCCCGGTGAGCGCCTCTAGCGAGTAGAGTTCAGTGGCCGTTGACCCTGTGACCGTGACACCTGCCTCAGCCTCCGCTCCCTCCGGCCTCTTGGCCGCCTACCAAGCTGTCCGATCCCACACCGACGCGCTCGCCGCCCCGCTGAGCAGCGAGGACCAGTGCATCCAGTCGATTCCCGACGTCAGCCCCACCAAGTGGCATCGAGCCCACGTAACATGGTTCTTCGAGACATTCCTGCTGAAGCCCCGGCTTGGCGGATATCGCGAGTTCCACCCGGCGTTCGGCTACCTGTTCAACTCCTACTACGAGGCGGTCGGCAAACGGCATCCCCGGCCCGAGCGGGGAAACCTGTCCCGGCCGTCGTGCGAGGAGGTGGCCGCCTACCGGGCCCATGTGGACGAGGCCATGGCCGCGATTCTGGCCGACCCGCTGGACCGCGCCGCCACCGAGTTGGCGGTGCTGGGCTTGCACCACGAGCAGCAGCACCAGGAGCTTCTGCTCATGGATATCAAGCATGTGCTGTCGAGCAACCGGGCTCTGTGGCCCGCCTACTGCGAGATGCCGTCCGCGCCCGCCGGCGAGCCCGTCGGCGGGCAGCCGCCGCCCGGCTGGGTGGGTTTCGACGGCGGGGAGGTCTGGGTGGGCCACGACGGCGGCGGGTTCGCCTTCGACAACGAGAGCCCCCGCCACCGGGCCATGCTGTGCGACTACAGGCTTGCCGACCGGCTGGTGACCTGCGGGCAGTGGCTGGAGTTCATGGCCGACGGCGGTTACAACACCCCTGCCCTTTGGCTGTCGGACGGCTGGCAGCAGCGGCTGGAGCACCGCTGGGAGGCGCCCTCCTACTGGGACTTCGACCCCGAGGACGGCTGGCGGGTTTTCACCCTGCACGGCTTGCAGACCCTCTCGCCCGATGAGCCGGTGTGCCACCTGTCGTACTACGAGGCCGACGCCTTTGCCCGCTGGGCCGGCGCCCGCCTTCCCACCGAGGCCGAATGGGAGCACGCCGCCACCGGGCACAAGCCGGAGGGAAACCTGGGCGACCGGGGCCTGTGGCACCCTGCCCCCGCCCCGCCCGCCGAGGGCCTTGGACAGCTCTTCGGCGATGTTTGGGAGTGGACCTCCAGTGCCTACGGCCCTTATCCGGGATTCCGCCCCGCCCCCGGTGCGGTGGGGGAGTACAACGGCAAGTTCATGGTGAACCAGCTCGTGCTGAGGGGCGGGGCCTGTGTGACCCCGCCCGGCCACGTCAGGGCCACTTACCGCAACTTCTTCCACCCCCACACCCGCTGGCATTTCTCAGGGCTGCGGCTGGCCCAGCACGCATGATGATCGAGCCGGTTGTCGACATCTTCGTCGACCCCGCCTGGATCGAGCAGGCACTCCGGGCCGATGTGGCCGAGGGGCTCTCGGCCCGGCCCAAGGAACTGCCCCCCAAATGGTTCTACGATGATCGGGGAAGCGAGCTTTTCGACCAGATCACACGTCTGCCCGACTACTACCCCACCCGTCGGGAGCGGGAGATCCTCGAGCGCGAAGTGGATGTGATCGCCGAGCGGTCGGGGGCCGACACCGTGGTGGAGCTGGGTTCGGGGACCTCGGAGAAGACGCGCATCGTGCTCGACGCCCTCGCTGCCACCGGGCGGCTCCGCCGCTATGTGCCGTTCGACAACAGCGAGGCCACGTTGAGGAACGCGGCCGCTGATCTGGCTGCGGCCTACGCGGGGCTGGCGGTACACGGGGTGGTGGGCGATTTCGAGCACCACCTGTGCCACATCCCCGGTGGGGGGTGCAGGCTCATCATGCTTTTGGGGGGCACCATCGGCAACTTCGCCCCTGCTGCGCGCAAGGACTTCCTGGCCGCGGTGGCCTCGACCATGGCGCCGGGCGACACTTTCCTGCTGGGCTTCGATCTGGTGAAGGATCCCGACCGGCTGATCGCGGCCTACGACGATCCCGCAGGAGTGACCGCGGCGTTCAACCGCAACGTCCTCTCGGTGATCAACCGCCGCTTGGACGCCGACTTCGACCTCGGGCAGTTCGAGCACGAGGCCCGCTTCGATCCCGACGAGGAGTGGATCGAGATGCGGCTGCGGTCGCGCTGCTCCCAGAAGGTGACGATAGGGGGGATCGGCCTGACCGTTGACTTCGCCTCCGACGAGCCCATGCGAACGGAGATCAGCGCCAAGTTCCGGCCCGAGGGCATCGCCAGCGAGCTGGCCTCTGTGGGGCTGGCCATGGAGCGCCTGTGGACCGACGCCCGCGACGACTACGCGCTGACCATCTCCCGCATGGTGGGATGAACGCCATGAGCAGCGGCGCGGCGCGTGTAGGGTCTGCGTGTAAGCCGCGGTGATGGAGTAGGGCTTTGCCAACAACGGTGGTCGTCGGGACGCAATGGGGTGACGAGGGCAAGGGCAAGTTCACCGACCTCTTAGCCCGCGACCAGGACATGGTGGTGCGCTACCAGGGCGGCCACAACGCCGGCCACACCCTGGTGGCAGAGGGTGAGACCTTCAAGCTCCAACTCGTGCCCAGCGGGGTGCTCTATCCCCATGTGACCCCGGTGATCGGCAACGGGGTGGTGGTGGATCCCGTGGTGCTCATCGAGGAGGTGGACCGCCTGGGCGGCATGGGCGTGGACTGCCGCAAGCTGGTGGTCAGCGGCAACGCCCACCTGATCCTCCCCTACCACCAAGTGCTCGACGTGGTGGCCGAGCGGCATCTGGGCCGCAACAAGCTGGGAACCACCAAGCGGGGCATCGGCCCGGCCTACGCCGACAAGGCCGCGAGAGTGGGACTGCGGGTGCAGGACTTGCTCGATCCCAAGATCTTCCGGCAGAAGCTCGCCATGGTGCTGCACGAGAAGAACCCGCTTCTGGCCAAGGTGTACAACCGGCTGCCGTTCGACCTCGACACGCTGGCCGACCAGTACCTCAACGAGTGCGGCCCCCGCTTGGCCCCGCACATTGCCGACACCGTGGGGCTGCTCCACGATGCCCTGGAGTCGGGCCAGAGCGTGCTGCTTGAAGGCGCCCAGGCCATGTTCTTGGATCTCGACCACGGCACCTACCCGTTCGTCACCTCCTCCAACCCGGTGGCCGGTGGGGCCTGCGTGGGCGCGGGGATCGGACCCCGGCACATAGACCGGGTTATCGGGGTTACCAAGGCGTACATCACCCGGGTGGGCGCCGGGCCGTTTCCCAGCGAGCTGACCGACGAGATCGGCGACCACCTGGTGGACGTCGGCCGGGAATACGGCACCAACACCAAGCGCCGCCGCCGCTGCGGCTGGCTCGACACGGTGATGCTCCGCCACGCAGTGCGGGTCAACTCCCTGTCGGATCTGGCCATCGCCAAACTCGACGTGCTCGATGCCCTCGACCCGATCAAGGTGTGCGTGGCCTATGACGTGGGCGGTGAGCGCCGCACCTCGATGCCCTACCACCAGTCGGAGATCCACCGGGCCGTGCCGGTCTATGAGGAGCTGCCCGGCTGGTGCAGCGACCTCTCCGGGGTGAGCGACCGCTCAGAGCTGCCCCGACAAGCCGAGGACTACCTGAGCTTCATAGAGGACCAGGCCGGTGTGCCCGCCACCCTGGTCGGCGTGGGTCCCGGCCGAGACCAGTTCATCGCCTTCAGCCGCGTCCCATGAGGATTGGCGGGATGGGTCGGCGCATCGGGGTGACGGCGATGGCTGGGCGGGCAGGGGCGGTCCCATGAGGGTCTGCGTGGTCGGCAGCGGGGGACGCGAGCATGCGCTTGCCCATGTGCTGAGCCGGTCGTGCGATGTGGTGGTCACCCCCGGAAACCCCGGAATCCCCGGCTCTGTCGGCGCACCGGCAGGCGAGATTGAAGCCGATCTGTATGTGATCGGCCCGGAGGCCCCGTTGGTGGGCGGTTTGGCCGATGAGTTGAGAGCCGCGGGCCGGCTGGTGTTCGGCCCCGGCGCCGACGGCGCCCTCCTAGAGGGATCCAAAGCGTGGATGAAGGAGCTCCTGGTGGCTGCCGGAGTGCCCACCGCCCGCCACGGCTCGTTTGACGAGCCGGAGGCGGCTATCCGCTATCTGGGCGCCATGGGCGACATGTTCGTGGTCAAAACCGACGGCCTGGCCGCGGGCAAGGGGGTGCTCGTGACCTCGGATCGGGCCGAGGCCGCCGATGCCGTGCGGGCCTATATGTCGGGAGAGGCCTTCGGCGACGCCGGCCGCCGGGTGGTGATCGAAGAGGGCTTGGGCGGCCCCGAGCTGTCGGTGCTGGCGGTGTGCGATGGGCGCCGGGCGGTGCCGCTGGCCCCGGCCCAGGACTTCAAGCGCATCGGCGAGGGCGGCATCGGCCCCAACACCGGCGGAATGGGGGCGTACTCCCCGGTGCCCGTGGCCGACAGCCAAGTGGTGGATGAGGTCATGGACCGGGCGGTGCTGCCCACCCTGGCGGAGCTCCGGCGCAGGGGCATCGACTATCGGGGGGTGCTCTATGCCGGGCTCATGCTGACCCCCCAAGGTCTGAGAGTGCTGGAGTACAACGTGCGCTTCGGCGATCCCGAAGCCCAGGTGGTGCTGCCCCGGTTGCGATCCGACCTGGCCGATCTGCTGGCCGGAGCGGCGGGGGGATCGCTCGCGCAGGCCCCGGCATACGGCGACGATGCCGCGGTGACGGTGGTGTGCGCCTGCGAGGGCTACCCGGGCGCCCCCCGCACCGGCGATCTCATCGGCGGCATCGAGGCGGCCAATGCCGAGGAGCAGGTGACGGTGTTCTGCGCGGGGGTGGCATCGGTTGCCGGGGGAGGCAATGGAGCTGGATCCACTGCTCAACGGGGCCAGAGCTTGTCCACTGCCGGGGGCCGGGTGCTCGCCGTCACCGGTCAGGGCCCCGACTTGGCCACCGCCCGGCGCCGGGCCTATGCCGGGGTCGCCCACATTGATTGGCCGGGCCGCTACGTTCGGTTTGATGTCGCCGCCGAAGCAGCGGCGAGCGTCTCCGGAAAGGACACAGAATGAGCTTGAAAGTCGCCGTCATCATGGGGTCTGCCAGCGACGAGGACGCCATGGCCCCGGCTCGCACCACGCTGGAGCAGTTCGGTGTGGGCTGCCACTGGGAGGTGATGTCGGCCCACCGCACTCCCGAGAAGGTCCGCCATTTTGTGTCCGGGGCCCGTGAGGCCGGATTCGGGGCCATTATCTGCGGCGCGGGAATGGCTGCTCACCTGGCCGGGGCGGCTGCGGCCCAGACCACCTTGCCGGTGATCGGCGTTCCCTTGGCCGGCGGGGCGCTGAACGGCGTGGACTCCCTGTATTCCACCGTGCAGATGCCCAAGGGAATCCCCGTGGCCACCGTGGCCGTCAACGGCGCTGTGAATGCGGCTCTTCTGTCTGTTCAGATCCTGGCGGTATCCGACTCCGAGCTGGCCGAGCGCCTGGCCGCCCACCGCGCTGAGATGGCCGGTGGCTGACGGGGATCAAATCCCCGACGTTCTGGCCGATCGCTACGCCAGCGCGGCCATGGCGGCCATCTGGTCGCCGGAGGGCAAGGTCAAAGCCGAGCGCCGCCTGTGGGTGGCGGTGCTGGAGGCCCAGCGGGATCTCGGCATCGCAGCGCCCGATGGAGCGGTCGAGGCCTACCGGTCGGTGATCGATCAGGTCCACTTGGATTCCATCCGGCAGCGGGAGCGTGTGACCCGCCACGATGTGAAGGCGCGCATCGAGGAGTTCTGCGCTCTGGCCGGCCACGAGCACATCCACAAGGGAATGACGTCGCGCGACCTCACTGAGAACATCGAGCAGCTCCAAGTCCGCGACTCTCTGCGACTGGTGCGAGACAAGCTGGTTGGGGTGGTGTGCGCCCTCGGCCGCCGCGCCGGCGCCCATGCCGAGGTGGTGATGGTGGGCCGCTCCCACAACGTGGCGGCTCAGGCCACCACCCTGGGCAAGCGGTTCGCCAACTGCGGAGAGGAGGCGCTGGCGGCCTTGGAGCGGGTCGACGGCCTGTTGGGGCGTTATCGGCTGCGCGGCCTCAAGGGGCCGGTTGGCACCCGGCAAGACCAGCTCGACCTGTTCGGCGGCGACGCAGGCAAGGTGGCTGAGCTGGACGAGCGCGTGGCCGCCGGCCTCGGATTCGCCGCCACGATGGACAGCGTGGGGCAGGTGTATCCCCGATCGCTGGACTACGACGTGGTCACCGCGCTGGTGCAGGTGTCGTCGGCCCCGGCCAACCTGGCCCGCACCGTCCGGCTCATGGCCGGCCACGGGCTGGTTTCTGAGGGGTTCCAGGCCGGGCAGGTGGGCTCGTCGGCCATGCCCGGCAAGCGCAACGCCCGCACCTGCGAGCGCATCTGCGGGCTCTCCGCTGTGGTGCAGGGCTATGCCGACATGGTCTCCTCGCTGGTGGGCGACCAGTGGAACGAGGGCGATGTGAGCTGTTCGGTGGTGCGCCGGGTGGCTCTGCCAGGAGCGTTCTTTGCCCTCGACGGCCAGCTTGAGGCGGTGCTGGTGGTGCTCGATGAGCTAGCAGTGTTCGAAGGCGCGATCGCCGCGGAGCTGGCCGCCAACCTGCCGACGCTCACCGCCACCCGGGTGCTGATGGCCTCGGTGGCGGCCGGAGCGGGCCGGGAGGAGGCCCATCGCATCATCTCTGAGCACGTTCCCAAAGGAGACGGGTTTTTCTCGGCTGTTGCCGGTGATGAGAGGTTGCCGATCTCGGCTGCCGGTGTGGATAAGATCAAGAACCGGCCCTTGGCGCTGACCGGAGCCGCCTCTGTCCAGGCCAGAGGCTTCGCGGCCACAGCACAAGAGCTGGCCGCCCAGAATCCAAAAGCTGCCGCCTACCGACCGGAGTCCATCTTGTGAGCGCCTACGACATCACCTGCGACATCGATCTGCCCCCGGTTCATTCCGGCAAGGTCCGCGACATTTTCGACGCCGGCGGCGGTCGGCTGCTCATGGTCGCATCCGACAGGATCTCGGCGTTCGACGTGGCGATGGACGAGCCTGTCCCCGAGAAGGGGCGCGTGT
>JAPYOG010000184.1 GCA_028278785.1 Candidatus Poriferisocius anaerobius
ACCCACAACACCCGGCCCACCAGACTGCGCCCCAACACCCCCGGCCAACACACCGCCGACCAAACCCAACACAACCACAAACACACACCAACCACCCACCAAGGACCTCCGCCCCTGGTGAGGTTCACTGCGCAGATGGTGATGATCTAAAAAGATTTTATTTATTTACCATACTTATTTACTCGGAGTCAATAGAACCGGTCACTTCAATTTTACCACGCCCCTGCCCGACACCCACCCGGCGAGCGGGGCCGGGCCAACCGCACAAGCAAAAACGCGCTGGGAACACCTGGGACACGCCTCGGCAAAACTGCGCCCATTTGCACCCAACCGGGGAACTATGTGCTATAAGTGTGGTGAGCAAGGAGTGACTTATGCCGAAGACAGAGACTATCCGAGCCCGAGTCGAGCCAGAGCTCAAGGAAGAGGTCGGCGAAGTTCTGGACAGCCTCGGGCTGACCGCCACAGAGGCGATTACGCTGTTCTATGAGCAGCTCGTGATTCACCAGGGTCTGCCGTTTGATGCGCCCGGCTCAGGGGCTCACACCGCTTCCGGGATTCCAGCCGATGGGCTCAACACCGGCGACAGCCCAGCCGGCAGCGCTGTGGCCAACGGCGGGGAACAGCCGCACGATGACAGCACAAAGGACAAGCAGCCCACACAAGAACCGCAGGCCATCTCAGACACGGGACCGGCCGAACCGGCTCAGCCACAGCACAGCAGGAAGAGCTGGACGGCCAAAGCCCTGATCGCTCTGGGCGCTGTGTCGGTAGCAGCGCTGGTGTTCAACCTGGTCCTCACCTACACGCACAGCCACGACGAATACGCACGCAAGGGCCACAGCCACAATAACTACGGCCAAGAGCTTTATGCACAATGGCCCGTTTTCCCCCCACAACCGTTCCCCATGGAGCGTGGCGGGACATTCCAGCCGATCCCCCCACAACCGTTCCCCATGCAAAACCGCTGGATGCAAGAACAACCCCCACAACCCTTCCCCACGAACAGCGCCTACGGGTGTGCAACGGAGATGTGGAGACAAGCCCAGCCGGAGTTTTTGAGCCTCCCCCCCTTCTTCTGCCTGTACTTCGACTAGGCGGCACCCACGTCATCTGCCGAGAACAGACCGGCGCCAGGCCCGGGCCTCCCGGCCCATAGGCGTGGACGGCGGGCCGTTGGTGAAGGGCCACAGCTCCTCGGCGATGCCCCGCCAGTTGGCGGTGGCGCCGAGTCGGGCGAACAGCGATATCAGGCCCAGGTTGATCCGCTGGAGCACCACCAGCGAAGGCGGCACGTTCAGCGCTTTCTTCAATTCGGCGTGCTCTCCAGAGGCGTTGAAGATTGCCTTGACCCCAGCGGACGCGTACTCCGGGGTGAACGTCCGAGGCTCATCGATCAGCACGAACTCATAGAAGTGGGTGAAGAACGCCTCCACCTCAGCATCGGCAAACGGCGCCTCAGCCGGCAGCAAACCGGCCGCCACCAGCTCAATCCGGAATCGGGGAATGTCATGGTCGATCACCATGGCGGTGAGCATCCTCTGGAACTGGGCCATCTCGTCACCGGTGAACCGCTTCACCAGCCCGAAGTCCAAAAAGGCGACGGACCCGTCGGGGCCGAAGAGGTAGTTCCCGGGGTGGGGATCGCCGTTGAACGCCCACAGCCGGTAGATAGACCCGAACGAGAACCGATAGACGGTCTCGGCCACCCGGTTGCGCTGCTCCTGGGTCCAGCCCAACGCCTCCTCGAAGGTCGCCCCGGCCACCAGCTCTGTGGTCAGCACCCGAGGTGAGCTCAGATCGCCGTACACCTCGGGCACGATGATGTAGGGATGGCCCCGGTAGTGGTCGGCGAACAGGCGCTGGTTTGACGCCTCGTGCTCGTAGTCCAGCTCCTCGGTCAGCCGCTGGCGGAGCTCCTCGACTATCGGAGCGGGATCGAGGCCGGGGAACAGCGCCGACAAGGCCCGGAACACCATCTTGGCCGAGCCCAGATCGGAGGCTATGGCCTCAGCAACGCCGGGGTACTGGACCTTTACCGCGCAAGCCCGGCCGTCCAGGGCGATGGCCCGGTGTACTTGGCCGATCGACGCCGCCGCTATCGGCACCGGATCCCACTCTGCGAACAGCTCGCGAGGCGGAGCGCCCAACTCGGCGGCAACGACCGACTCGGCCAAAGCCGGGCTCATGGGCGGGGCGCCGGTCTGGAGCTGGGCCAGAGACGCCCGGGTGGCCTCGGGCAGGCCGACATCCAAATAGCCGGCCATCTGGCCGATCTTCATGAGGGCGCCCTTCATATTGCCCAGCACCTCCACCACATCGGCCGCGGTGCGAAGCTCCCGCCCGGCATCGATGGCCCGGGTCCGCTCGGAGTCGGCAAACACCTGGCGGGCTCGGGCCACCGCCCATCGCCCCCCGCTGCGGGCCCCCAGCCCGGCCAACTTGGCGGTGCGCCCGACCCGTCCGCGTCGGGACACCGCGCCCCGGCCGCGCTCTTCTCCCACAGTGCCGAAGCTACCGGGCCGGCCACCCAAGCCCGCAGCTTTGATTTCAGTCGGCAGCGAGACGAAAAAAGCAGTATCGTCTAGCGGAACAGTTCCACGATACGGCACAAACGCTGCCACCAGCCCTTGTGACGCATCTGCTCGTCCTCAGAGAAACCACGGAGGCCTCGCCATGCGAATCCTCTTTGCCGACAACCTGGCCGAGAGCGTAGTCGAGAGGCTGCGGGACGGCGGTGACCACTGCGTGGTCGACCCCTCGCTGACCGCTGAGAGCCTGCCCCTGCACATTGCCGGGTTCGACGTGCTGGTGGTGCGCAGCACCAGGGTGACCGCAGCCGCACTGGAAGCAGCCGATCAGCTCGGGCTGGTGGTGCGGGCCGGGGCCGGAACCAACACAATCGACGCCGACCGGGCCGCTGAGCTGGGCATCTTCGTGTGCAACGTGCCCGGGCGCAATGCCATCGCAGTGGCCGAGCTGGCTATAGGGCTCATGTTCGCCATCGACCGCCACATCGCCCCCGCCACCGCCGACCTCCGGGCAGGCGCCTGGAACAAGCAGACCTATAGCAAGGCCCGGGGGCTGTTCGGCACCACCCTGGGCATAATCGGCATGGGCGCCATCGGCATCGAAGTGGCCCAGCGTGCCAGCGCCTGCGGCATGCGGGTCATCACCGAGCCCCGGGCCGACCGCAGCCGCGAGCTGCGCCGGCGAATGGCCGATATAGGGGTGGAGGAGGAGGTCGACCGGAAGGCGCTTTTGGCCGCCAGCGACATCGTGTCGCTGCATGTGCCCGGTGGAGACGACACCGTAGCCATGGTGGACGCCGAATTTCTGGCGGCAATGAGGCCCGACGCGGTGCTCATCAACACCAGCCGAGGCGAGGTGGTGGACGAAGCCGCCCTTGTGGCCGCGCTCGACAGCACCGGCCTGCGAGCCGGCCTCGACGTGTTCGCCGAGGAGCCGTCGCAGGGTGCGGGCGAGTTCACCAGCGCGCTGGCCCGCCACCCGAAGGTCACCGCCACCCACCACATCGGGGCCTCCACCGAGCAGGCCCAGACGGCAGTGGCCGAAGGCACCGCCGAGGTGGTCGAGGCCTACCGCAGCGGGATCGCGCTCGACTGCGTCAACCTGGAGAAGGTGCCCAAGCGAACCGCCACTCTGAGCGTCCGCCACCACGACCGTGTGGGCGTGCTGGCCTGCGTGCTCCAAGAGCTGAGCCGCCGACACCTGAACGTGGCCAACATGCAGAACCGGATCTTCTCCGGCTCGGAGGCCGCGGTGGCCATCATCGAAGTGGCCGGCGCCATCGACGGGGAGCTGCTCCGGGCCCTCGAAGCCACCGAGCACGTCATCCGCGCTTCGGTGCTCGACACCCATCTGGAACCAGTTAAGTGACCAGCACCCTCCCCGCCGAAGCGCCCAAGACCCACGACGAGCCGCTGGTCGCCCCCTTCGCAGGCTGGCTGGTACACCCGGATTGGGCCGAGCGGGTGGTCAGCCGGGCCTACGACAACCTCTCGCCCGAGCAGCGCCGGACCCTGGTGGCCGCCAACCCTTACAGCTATATGAACGTCACCCGCAGCAGCGAGGATCTCCTCGAGGGCGCCAGCGCCTCCCGCGACTGCCTGGTGGCCGAGGGGGCCGCGGCTCTGTCCCGGCTCCTCAGCGCCAACGCCTTCACCCCGACGGGGCGACCGGCCTTCTATCTTTACCGCCTGGCCCACAAGCAGGGGGTTCAGACCGGAGTGGTGTGTACCGTGCCGGTGCGGGGATTCGCCGACGGACGGATCCGCATCCACGAGAACGTCCACGACGATCGCGCCGACCTGCTCACCGACCATCTCACCGGGGTGGGCGCCACCTCCAGCCCGGTGGCGATGGCGGTGCGAGCCTCAGAGGCGCTGAACCGCGAGCTGCACGAGATCACCGCAACCGTCCCTGCCGACCTCGAGTTCGGCTCCACCGCCGTGCGCCACCAGATCTGGACGGTTCCCGCAGGCCGCACCGATTCTCTGGCCGCCGCTCTCAGCGGAGACGTGCTGTATGTGACAGATGGGCATCATCGCTCGGCCGCCGCGGTGCGGGCGCTGGCCGCCGAGCCGGGCGACCCGGCTTTGGCCCGGACGATGGCAGTGGTGTTTCCCGACGATCAGCTCTGCGTACAGGCCTTCCACCGACTGGTGGTCGACCAGCACGAGCGCAATGCCGAGGACTGCCTTGCCGCGCTGGCAGATGCGGCCCAGGTGACCGCGGTGCTCTCGCCGGTGCAGGCCCGCCCACAGAAGAGGGGCTTCGCCGGCCTCTATCTGGAGCGCTCTTGGCATCAGATGGAGCTGCCCCCTGCCGTCGGCAGCGGCGCGGTACACAGCCTGGACGTGGAGCGGCTGCGCCGATCCATCCTCGGCCCTGTGCTGGGGGTCGACGAGCTCGGCCAGCCGGGCACCGTGGAATATCTGCCTGCCTCGCTGGGTTGCGACGAGCTCGCCGGCCGCTGCGACGCCCAGAACCGGGTGGGATTCGCGCTGTTCCCCATGGCGGTGCGGGAGCTGATGGCGGTGGCCGACGAGAACCGTCTGATGCCCCCGAAGTCGAGCTTCTTCGCCCCCAAACCCCGCTCCGGCGTGTTCTTGCGGATATTGGGCCGGGGCGCCACCTCCCATCTTCCCGCATCCTAGAAACAGCGGAAGCACAATCTCCCTATGGAATCCTCCAGTAACCAGGCGGTGGCGCAGGCGGCTGCTTGTTGATGAGGTGGGTGGCCGCCGACTCGAAATAGTCCACCATGGCGGCGCGGATGTCGTCGGGCACCTCAGCTGCGTCGAGGGCCACGAGCATGTGGCCCATCCAGGCATCCCGCTCTGCGGCCCCGATCTCGAACGGCGCGTGGCGCATCCTCAGCCGGGGGTGGCCCCGCTCTGCGCTGTACAGGGGCGGCCCGCCCCAGTACTGGGCCAAGAACCCGGCCAGCCGGCGCCGGGCTGGGCGCAGATCTTCGGGGTACAGCGGGCGCAGCAGCGGATCGTCCGCCACGCCGTCGTAGAAGCGGTCCACAAGCTGGTCGAAGAACGCCTGACCCCCCACCGCGTCGTACACCGACCGACCGCTAGCCGCCTTCGCCATCGCTCAACTCCGGCACAGCCTCTGCCTCCACTAGTTCAGCCGAGCTTCTGCGTCGCGCTCGCTCAAGACATCGTTGAGCTGCCGGTCACGCTCTTCCATCTGGACCTCTAGTTGAGCCACTCGCGTCCTGTGGTCGCCGGCCCCGGCTGCACCACCCGCCTGCCGCCACCGCTGGACGACAACGGCCAGCGCAGCCACCAGAACCGCCACAACGATGAGAAGCACACTCTCCATAGGCCTGCCATCCTAGTGGTGTGTCGCAGAAATAATCGCGCGTGTCCTGCTAGGCATCGCCGTCCCTCGCGGCGTTGCCCCTCCTTGCCGTACGCTGGGAGTATGGCTGCG
>JAPYOG010000185.1 GCA_028278785.1 Candidatus Poriferisocius anaerobius
GCGCAACCCGGCTCTCGTCTACTGCTCGATCACGGGGTTCGGGCAGACAGGGCCCTCCGCGCACCGCCCCGGCTACGACTTCGCCATCCAGGCCATGTCGGGCTTGATGAGCGTGACCGGCGAGCGCGACGGACGGCCGGGGGCGGCCCCCATGAAGGTCGGGGTGGCCACCGCCGACCTGAGCGCGGGCCTGTACGCGGCTATCGGCATCCTCGCCGCCCTGCGCCACGCCGAGAAGACCGGCCAGGGCCAGCACTTGGACATCGCGCTCTTGGACTGCCAGGTGGCCCTGCTGGCCAATCAGGCCATGAACTACCTGGTGTCGGGCGAGGTGCCCAGTCGGCTGGGGAACGCCCACCCCAACGTGGTGCCCTACGAGGTGTTCACAACCAGCGACGGCCATCTTGTGGCCGCCGCCACCACCGACGCCCAGTTCGCCGCCTTGTGCCGGGCACTGGGACTCGACCTGGATGACGACGAGCGCTTCGCCACCAACAGCGATCGGGTGGAGAACCGGGCCGAGCTCGTGAAGATCTTGAACGATGCGTTTGCCACCCGCACCGCCTCGGAGTGGTTTGCGATCCTCGAAGAGGCCCAAGTTTCATACGGGCCGATCAACGACATCGCCCAGGTCTTCGACGATCCCCAGGTTCAGCACCGCGAGATGGCCCGCCGATTCGCCACCGACGAGTATGGCGATCTGACGCTGGTGGCCAGCCCGCTGCGGATGTCTGAGACGCCGCCCAGCTACCGGCTGGCCCCGCCCCGGCTGGGCCAGCACACCGAGGAGATCCTGGCCGGCCTAGGTTGGGATAACTGATTGGTTGATCGCCCTCCACACCCGCTCGGGAGTGAGGGGCAGGTCGATGTGCCGGACCCCCAGATGGGCTACAGCGTCGATCACCGCGTTCTGCACTGCCGGAACCGCGCCGACGGCGCCCGACTCGCCGATGCCCTTGAACCCCAGGGGATTGTTGGGCGACGGGTGCTCGGTGAGCAGGGCCTCGATGCTCGGCAGCTCTGACGCCGCGGGAACCGCATAGTCGGCGAACGACGCCGTCAGCGGGTTGCCGTCGGGGTCGTAGGCGAACTCTTCGAACAGGGCCTGCGCGATGCCTTGGGCTGCCCCTCCGTGTACCTGGCCCTCAGCGATCATCGGGTTCAGAATCGTGCCTGCGTCGTCGATGGCCACCAGGCGCAGCAGCTCGGTTCGGCCGGTGTCGCGGTCCACCTCCACCACTGCGCCGTAGGCGCCGTAGGGGATGGTCGGCCCGTCTCCGGCGAAGTCCGCCTCGCAGCGCGGCAGAGAATCTTCCTGGGGCCAGCGGGCGGCGATGTCGGCCCAGCCCAACCGGCCGGCCGCGGGAGCGCCCCGGACGTGGAAAGCGGCCGCGGCCGTGTCGAGCACGATGTCGCCCGGCGCGGCCTCGAGCAGGTTGGCTGCCACTTCTCGGGCTCTTGAGACGAGATCGCCGGTGGCCAGAGCCACCGCCGAGCCCGCCTTCTGCACCGACTTGGAACCGCCGGTCAACCCGCCCCGCGGCACGACGTCGGTGTCGCCGTGCTCCACGGTGATCTGGGAGAGGGCCAGCCCGGTCTGTTCGGCAACGAGCATCGACCATGAGGTGCGGTGGCCTTGGCCGTACGGCGTCGACCCGGTGATCACCCGAATGCTCCCGTCTCCCAGCAGCTCGACGGCGCCGTACTCGCTGCCGGGCACCCCGGCGGTGCGGTCCACGAACATGGACAGGCCGATCCCGAGCAGGTCGCGGCCACCGCTTTGGCGGCGGCGGTCCTGCTCTTCGCGCAGCTCCCCGTACCCGAGCTCCGATTCCAGCATCGAGAGCGCCTCGTGGTAGTCGCCGGAGTCGTACAGCACGCCGCTGGGGTTCTCCCAGGGAAGCTGCTCGGCCCGCAGCAGGTTCTTTCTGCGCACCTCCAGGGGATCGAGCCCGACTTCGGCTGCGAACAGGTCAACAGACCGGTCTACCAGGGCCGCGGCCTCAGGCCGGCCGGCGCCGCGGTAGGCCACGATCGGGGTGGCGTTGGTGACAGCCGCCTTGAGCGTCCAGCGGACCGATCGCAGGGCCAGCGGCCCCGGCAGCAAAGCGCACGTGCTTCTCGTCATGGCCGGCACGATCTCGGAGTAGGCCCCGGCGTCGGCCAGCACCAGCACCTCCATGGCCTCTATCGTCCCGTCGGACGCGCCCCCCACGCGGACATGCTGGATCTGCGCCCGCGAATGGCCGAGGCCGAGCATGTCCAGGGATCGGGCCGGCGTCCAGCACACTGGCCGCCGGGTGCGCTTGGCCAAAAGGGGCAGCAAGAGCTGCTCGGAGGTTATCCGAGCCTTGGAGCCGAAGCTGCCCCCGACATCCCTGGTGATCACCCTGACCTGGTCTGGCGCCAGGTCGTAATAGCTCAAAATTGCCGCTCGGATGGGATGGATGCCCTGACAGGAGGACCAATGGACCAGCCTCCCGTCGTCAGCCCACATTGACGCAGCCGCCCGGGGCTCGATCGGGCAGGCCGCAAGCCGCTGGTTGACGAAGCGGCCTTCAACCACGATCTCGCAGTCGTCGAGGTCGAATGGATGATCGGCGCCGCCCCGCGTCTCGGCGAGCAGGTTCGTGCCCGACTCGGGAAACAGGAGCACCTCGTCTTCGAGGGCCTGCTCGGGGCCGACAACAGCCGGGAGGGGGTCGTACTCGATGTCGGCCAGTTCGGCGGCGTCTAGCACCGCTTCGTAGGACTCGCCCACGATGGCCACCAGAGGCTCGCCCGCATAGCGAACCCGGTCGCGGGCCAGGACCGGGCGCGATGTTCCCGGAACGGGCATATCCCTTTCCTCGTACTGCGGCTTCCATGTGCCGGTCGTGAGGTCGGGCATCGCCGGCTTGTCCAGGTCGGCTGCCACCAGCACATCGTGGATTCCAGGTGCTGACCGCACAGCCTCGACATCGACGCGGACCTCGCCGTGGGCGACCATCGAGGTCACGAAGTGGGCCACCAGAGCGCCCTCGGGCGCCTCGCTAGCGGTGAATTGCCCATCGCCGACAAGCAGGCGGAAGTCC
This sequence comes from Candidatus Poriferisocius anaerobius, assembly GCA_028278785.1. Taxonomy (GTDB): domain Bacteria; phylum Actinomycetota; class Acidimicrobiia; order Acidimicrobiales; family Bin134; genus Poriferisocius; species Poriferisocius anaerobius. The sequence continues at coordinate 3,075 of JAPYOG010000185.1, forward strand.
TCAACTCGCAGTGGGCTGGTGCCGATTACCCCGTCGGCACCCTCTGGGTCGCGCACCACCTCCCTCATTGGAGTCAGTATAAGTTGGGGTGCAACCCAAGCCCTAGCCAACCCGCGAGCCAACCAGCATCACCCTGCCCGCCACCGCACTGCATCTCCGGGCGCGCTAGAAAGAGCGCATGCTTTGGCTGCACATGCTTTGGCACAGGCTTTGGCTGCGCGTGCTTTGGCTGCGCTTGCATTTGCACAGGCTTTGGCTGCGCGTGCTTTGGCTGCGCGTGCTTTGGCTGCGCTTGCATTTGCACAGGCTGTGGCTGCGCTTGCATACAGCGGGTTCGCCCGATGATCCGAAACAGACATGACGGCCGGCTCGCTTCCTGTGTCTGCTGTGGTGCTGGCCGCCGGCCGGGGTGTTCGGATGCGGTCGGGGCGGCCCAAGCCCCTTCACGACCTGTGCGGCCGGGCCATGCTCTTGCATGTGCTCGACGCGTTGGCCGAGGCCGATCCCCGTCGGATTGCGGTGGTGGTGGGCTTTGGCGCCGAGGAGGTTTCCAAGCACGTCACCGAGGAGGCGTTCGACCTGAGGATCGACTTCGTGGAGCAGCGGGTCCAGCGTGGCACGGCTGACGCCGCTTCTTTGGGCATCGGCGCGCTCGACGCCGATATCGACGACGAGGACGTGCTGGTGGTGCCGGCCGACATGCCCCTCATCGGCGGTCGGACGATGCGGCAGCTCGTCGCCCAACACCGCAGTTCCGGCGCGGCGGCAACCATCGGCGCCGGGGGCGATGAGCACAGCGAGGTGTTCTGCTTCCGCCGCAGCCTGCTGTCCCCGGCGCTGCGCCGCCTGGCCAACAGCGATTCCGGGCTGGAGTACAGCCTGTCGGACGCGGTCTCCGTGCTCACCTCGGCCGGTCACGCTGCGGGTTCGTATGCCCTCGATGAATCTGAGGCCCGGGGAGTGGACGACCGGGAGCAGCTGGCCTTCGCCGAGGCCGAGATGCGCCGGCGGATCAACCGGAACTGGATGGTTGCCGGGGTGCGCATCATGGCGCCCCACAGCGCGTACATCGATGTGGGCGTCCGACTGGCGCCCGATGTGGTGATCCACCCCGGTGTCGTGCTCAGTGGACAGACTGTGATCGGCGAAGGGGCCGTCATCGGCCCCCACACCCACTTGGTTGACTGCGTTGTCGGCCCCCGAGCGACGGTGGAGGCAGTGTCGGCCGCTGATGCCGAGATCGGCGCCGGCGCCAGCGTGGGGGCCTACATAAAGCTGGCGCCGGGCACCCAGATACCACCCGCTTCAAGACCCGCTTCAAGACAAGGAAACGAAAAGCTATGGAATTGCTGACCAAAAAGAAGATGGTGCTCATCTCCGGCCGGGCCAATTTCGCTCTAGCCGCCGAGATCGCCGAAGCCCTCGACGAGCAGCTTGTGGAGTCGAACCTGGCCGACTTCGCCAACGGGGAGATCCACTGCCGGTTCGGGGAGTCGGTGAGGGGCACCGACGTCTTCATCATCCAAAGCCATACTGCCCACGGCGAGTCCACCGTCAACGATGCGGTGATGGAGCACCTCATCATGGTGGACGCGGCCCGCAGGGCATCGGCCAAGCGCATCACCGCGGTGTGCCCCTTTTTCGGGTACGGGCGCCAAGACCGCAAGGCCGCCGGACGCGAGCCCATCACCGCCAAGCTGATGGCGAACGCGTTTCGAGCCGCCGGCGCCAATCGGATGCTGAGCGTTGACCTGCATTCCGGTCAGATACAGGGTTTCTTCGACGGCCCCTGGGACCACCTCACCGCCATGCCGGTGCTCACGAGCTATATGAAGCAAATTGGCGGCGACCTGGTGGTGGTGTCGCCTGACGCCGGACGGGTGAAGGTGGCCGAGCGCTACGCCAACGAGCTGGGCGCCGATCTGGCGATCGTCCACAAGCGCCGCTCCAAGGACGTGAAGCACTCGGTGGAGGTGATGGAGGTGGTGGGCGATGTGGCCGGTCGGATCTGCGTGCTCATCGACGACATGATCGACACCGGGGGCACTATCGTGGCCGCAGCCGATGCCCTGGTCGCCCGGGGTGCGGCCGCCGTCTACGCCGCCACCACCCACGGGGTGTTCTCCGGCCCGGCCGTGGACCGGCTCAAGAACTCGGTGATCTCCAAGGTGGTAATCACCAACACGCTCCCGCTGCCGCCAGACAAGCAGATCGACAAGATCGAAGTGCAGTCCGTGGCCAGCATCATCGCGGATGCCATCGACGCCGTGTTCGAGGACACCTCCGTCTCAGAGATATTCGGCGGCAAGAACCTCTCCTAGCCGGTTTTGGGGAGCCGTTTTGGCCTGCATCGGCGATTATCAGCCGGTGCTCCATGCCGGTACGGGCATCCCGGGCGGCAGTGTCGCCTTGGACATGTCCACGCTGTAGCCCCCGTCAGCGAGGGCTGCTAGAGAGATCCAGTCGAAAGCTCTAGCAATGATACTCATGTAGTCATTGACCTCTAATGCCCAGTGGGAGCCGTCGTCGTGGAGGGGGACGCCGGCGGGGTCGATCGAGTCGTTCCGCCACGCTTGGATCGCCCGATACGCTTCGACCGCACGCGGGCCTGTGAAGTGCTTTCGGTCTGGTGTCATCAAACCCGACTCGGGTCCCCATAACACCAGCCCCAGCGCATGGCCAATCTCATGGAGGTAGACATCACGCGTCTCGGCGGCGCCGGGCGAGGCGACCACCCATCCACCGCCGGGACGGAGCACTGGCATCCCCTCGGCTACGTCCGGCAGAAAGCAGCCATCGAAAAAACCTCTCGCGTGGCGGAAGACCGAATCGTTGTTCTCGATTCGGATCCCGATCAGCAGTTCATCGGCCGTCGCTTTCACTTCGTTCTCGAAGGGGCGATTGTCGCTCTCCGGGCATCCGGGCGCCCTGTCGGGCCACTCATTCCCATCGAGCACCGACGACCACCAGTCCGCTGCCTTGACGATCACCGCTTCCGCACCGATCGGGGCGGGCTGCTTCAAGAAGAGATCAATACCGAAGGTCCCCACTGCCGCGCGCACATGCACCTCGGCACTCGCAGGAGACCCGCCGCTCGGCGAGGCGACCTCCACCAGCGTCGACCCGACCCCCCGCGGCGACAACTCGAGCCAACTGTCAGCGACGGTCGCCGCCACAACCGAACGGTCCGAGACGGCGACCGTCACCCCTGACGCCGAGCCGAGGTCTGCTGGCAGCGCGAGCGACATGCCGTTGCTGTCATCGCGCATCATCACGCTCGGCAGCAACAGCGCATCGGGTTCAGAGCAGCGGTTCAAGAGAGCGCCCCGATCAGACAGCCATGCCCATAATTCGGGATCCACACCGCACAACCTCGCGTTGCCAGCTATCGAAAACAATTCCAGGAGGGAGAGCTTGCCCAGCTCTGCCGGGATCGTCCCCGACAGATCGTTGTCGGCGAGTGTTAGGCTCGTCAGCTTGGTGAGGTTGCCGAGTTCCGGCGGGATCGGCCCCGACAACTCATTGCCGTCAAGCCACAGGCTCGTCAGCTTGGTGAGGTTGCCGAGTTCCGGCGGGATCGGCCCCGACAACTCATTGCCGTCAAGCAACAGGTACTTCAGCTTGGTGAGGTTGCCGAGTTCCGGCGGGATCGGCCCCAACAGATCGTTGCCGGCAAGTATTAGGTTCGTCAGCTTGGTGAGATTGCCGAGTTCCGGCGGGATTGGCCCCAACAGATCGTTGTGGGTGAGTTCCAGCTTCGTCAGGTTGGTGAGGTTGCCGAGTTCCGGCGGGATCGGCCCCGACAACTCATTGTTGTAAAGGTACAGGTACTCCAGGTTGGTGAGGTTGCCGAGTTCCGGCGGGATCGTCCCCGACAGGCCGTTCCACGAGAGTGACAGATCCCATACCCGTCCGGCTGCGTTCGCGGATACTCCTTCCCAGTCCCGAAGGGGTGCGTCTGAGAGCCAGTTCTTGTTGCGCTCCCAGTTCGGGCCGCCGGTCGCGTTGTAGAGCGCCACCAGCGCGGCCCGGTCCGCCAGCGCCGCCCGGTCCGCGTTTTCTTGCCCCGGCGCTGTCGGCAGCGGTGCCTCGGTGGGGGTGGCGTGGTCTCGGTCCGCGTTTTCTCGCCCCGGCGCTGTCGGCCCACATGCCCCCGCGCTCGCGGCAAAGAGCAATAATCCCCCCAACAGCGCCAAAAGCAAACGACTGGTCGACATGACCGGACCCCGTTTTTTGGTCCAGTTGTCTAATAGAGAGTTTGGGATGTTTGGCAGCTTACAGTCTTTCGTCCGTCATCGGTGCCGCGGACCCTCAGATCCGGCCCGCTGAAGGGGGCGGTGTGTTCGTGCAGGGGGTTGGCGCCCATGCCTTCGTGGGCGGGTGTGTACGGGTTGAACAGCAGTTCCCAGTGTGCAACGACTGCCACCACGACATCCACGACAAACACCACCGGGTAGAGCACGACAGGCGGACCGGCCGGCACCACCCCCCCCCGCCCCCCG
>JAPYOG010000186.1 GCA_028278785.1 Candidatus Poriferisocius anaerobius
CGACGATGATGCGCTCGCCTCGGAGCCGCTCCGGGAGGCCGGTAGCTGCTGCTCGGGCAGTTTCGATTTGTGGAAGCAGTATTTCTCTGGCCTCCTCCGCTGTTCGTGGCTTGTACTTTTCGCTGCCCCCTCCGCGACGCTGCAATTCGAGATCCTGGCGTAGCGATTCACCGTTCAGGAGAAGCGGCCTGGGGCTCATTGGGCCTCCCTCGCCCTTCGAATAGCGGCGCCCACAGTCGGGTGGCTCACGTCGAGGAGTTGGGCGATCTCGCGCTGGGTCATGCCGAGGGATTCAGACGCGGTGAAGCAGAACGCGTCGCGGTCAACCTCGCTCGGATCAAGTGCGTCGAGAAGCATTGCCGTGAGTGTCTCCTGGAGAGGCTTGCCGTGGATGATGGCATTTCGAGCTGCATCATGTACGACCCGTTCAATGTGCGAGCCAGTCGCCTTCGGGGTCAGTGCTGCTGCTCCCACCAAAACCGCTTCGTCAAGGGGTTCGATGGGGTCGCTGAATGTCCGGAACAGTTGGATACGCTCGTGCGGGCCGGGTGGCGGGATGTCGACGATGCGATCGAATCGGCGTTCAACAGCGCGGTCCAGCAACTCGGGATGATTGGTCGCCGCAACGAGCAGGCAATCAGACGGCCAGCGCTCCAATTCGAGCAGGAGGACGTTCACGATCCGCTTGAGCTCGCCGACATCGGAGTCGTCGTCGCGACGCTTTGCCAAGGCATCGAACTCATCGAGCAGCAGGACGCATGGCTGCTCCTTCGCAAAGTCCAAGACGCGGCGAAGGTTCCTGCCGGTGCTGCCGAGATAGCTCGATACCACTCCAGCCAAGTCAGCGGCAAAAAGAGGTAGGTCAAGCTGCTCGGCCAGCCATCGTGCAGCATGAGTCTTGCCCACACCAGGGGGACCCTTGAGGAGCAGGGTGAGCGTTGGGGATACGCCTGCCGCGACGAGTGCCTCACGCGCTGACCACTCCATAACCACTGCTTGCAGCTCACCGGCAACCTCATCGGGCAGGATGAGTGCAATCCCAGTGGGCGGGGGCTGCACATCGACCAACTCGATGCGCGAGTCGCGGTCTGCCGGAGGCCGCGAGACGCGTCGAGGAGTCGGTGCCCCGGCTTCGGCGAAAGCGGCCGTTAGCGCATCACGGAACTGCTCGGGGTCGCGGATCTCAGGTGGGAGTCCCCGCAGGACCCGGGCCGCGAGTTGCCGCACCCCGCCGACATTGCCGCTCGCTGCGACGCTGCACACGTCGATGAGAGCCTGCTCCAGTCCGCCGTCAAACTGGTAAGTAGATCTTGATCGTGACGACACTGCTTACCAGACTAATCAAAATACCTGTTCTATCGAGGATTTGATTGGTAACTGTAGCAGCAGAGTTGCCAGATAACCGCCTCTGCTCGCCCAAGCGCTGCCCTGCGCCCCAAACGCGGGAGCGTGCGCTGCACGTTTTCCGCAGCGGTCGGGGGTGCGATGCGGGCGGCTATCGGTAGCGGTGCCGCCCTTGGTGGTTGGCCGGACGCACGCACAGTCTCTTGGACCGCGAGCTCTTCTTGGCGCATTGCCACACGGTCGGCCCCCGGCTGTCTGCCCCGGCTGCTGTCTGGGTCCGGGCTGCGGTGCCGCGGGTCGCAGCGAGTTTGACCGCGCCGAGGTCGATCCCTTGATGGGTTTGAGCGGCGGCGGCGGTTATCTCGTTTGTCCTCAACACGGATTCGGCTATCTCGATGATTTCGGCGGCCCGCCACACGCGTGTTCTTCCCGAGCGGCCGACCTCTTGGACGATACCAGCCTGTGCGAGGCTGTGGATGCCGCGCCGGATGGCAGCGATCGACGTGCTGCCCTCCAGTTCCGCGTGGAGCATGTCGGCGGTGAACACGGGCTGGTAGGCCAGCTGCGAGGCGATTTTCCACACTGCGGAGTCGGGGCGCGCGCCGCCGAGCCGTGCCAGCCAGTCTTCCATCATCATCTCTGCCCAAACTGGCGTAAATGCCCTCGATCGCGCTGGAACTGAGACTCTCGCCTTGGGCCATGATGCTGTCGGCCGCCCACTGGTATGACCTGTTCGCCGTGGCAGCGGCAACCGTCTCGAAGACATCCGCCTCCGCTGAGGCAATCCGGTCGCGAGCAAGGCGGCTGAGGTCGGGCGCCCACCCTGCCAGCGGATGCGGAACGTAGGCCGCGTATTCACGGCCGCTGCCAGGCGGCCATGTCCTGGTCACATATTCGCCCATCGGTCCTCTGTCGATACGCTCACTTATCAGCCCAAAACCGCATTATACGCTCACTTGTAGGCGTGATGGGGTCTGATTCGGGGCAGCAACACGGATTCAACGCTGACAAGTGAGTGCTCATGAACATCTGGCATGTGCAGCGGCGGGCGGTCGATCAGCATCGGCCGAACAGTGCAATCGTTGCACCGCGTGCGGCGGCCATTCGGGGGCTGCCCACGGAGGTTGTGCTTGAGCCCGGCGACGATCCGGCGCCGGCCCGACAGGGCGCCGGCGTTGGATGACCGCCCGCAGGTGCAGTTGTCACTACCATCGCGAGACATGACAGCGGACCGCTTGGGCGCCGAGGGACTGCGGGCCACGATGGAGTGCTTCCGAGACGCCTTGGCCCTGCATCGAGACGTCGTCAACCAGCTCAACGTGTATCCGGTGCCCGACGGCGACACCGGCACCAACATGGCGCTCACCTTGGAGACGGTTGCAGCCGAGGTGTCGGCCGCGGGAGATGCGATGGACGAGGTCTGCGCTGCCATCAGCCACGGCTCGCTCATGGGGGCCAGGGGCAACTCCGGGGTGATCTTGTCGCAGATACTTCGAGGAATGGCCGACTCGGTGGCCGCAGCCGGCTATGTCGACCCGCCGGTGCTGGCCGACGCCTTGCTCAAGGCTTCGGCCGCGGCCGACGAAGCCGTGTCGGCGCCGGTGGAGGGCACCATCTTGACCGTGCTCCGCGATGTGGCGACCGCCGCGGCCGACGCGGTGGCAGAGGGCGTCGACGGTCTCATCCAAATGGTGGAGGCATGCCAGAGGGCGGGGCGGGCGTCGCTGGACCGCACGCCAGAGCTGCTGCCCCAACTGGCCCGGGCCAATGTGGTGGACGCGGGGGGAGCGGGGTTTCTGCTGCTTCTGGATGCACTGGCCACCGCGCTCGACGGCCGGCCGCTGCCCGACCCGCCGCCGGTCGACCCCGCGGCGGGAGTGGGCGCGACGGCGGCCGGCGCCGATGACGCCCACGGCGCCGCCGGCGACGCCGGCAGCACGCGTTACGAGGTTATGTTCTTTCTCGAGGCCGACGACGACCGGATCGGCGAGTTCCGCTCCGCCTGGGGCGCCTTGGGCGATTCAATCGTGGTGGTGGGCGGCGACGGCCTGTGGAACTGCCACATCCACAGCAACGACATCGGCGCCAGCATCGAGGCGGGCATCGGCGTGGGCCGCCCGTTCGACATCCGGGTGACCGACCTGTTCGAACAGGTCGAGCACGTGGAGTCGCTGGCAGAATCAACAGCAGCCGCGGAGATCGGCGGGACGGTCACCACGATGGCCGGAGAGCCGGTTCGCACCGCGGTGGTGGCCGTGTCGGCGGGAGCGGGGGTGCGCCGCATCTTCGAGTCGCTCGGGGTTCGCGCGGTCATCACCGGGGGGCAGACCATGAATCCCTCCACCGAGCACTTTGTGCAGGCGGTGGAGCAGCTCGACGCAGATGAGATTGTGCTGCTCCCCAACAACAAGAACATCGTGGCCGTGGCCGAGCAGGTGGATGGCTGCACAGGGGCCACTGTGCGGGTCGTGCCCACCAAGGGGATCGCCGAGGGATTGGCCGCCTTGATGGCCTACGACCCACAAGCCGGCGCTGACCAGAACTCGTCGGCAATGGCCGATGCCGCCTCCGAAGTGGCGACCGGGGAGGTAACCCAGGCGGTGCGCGACACCGAGAGCGAGCTAGGGCCCATAGCCGCCGGCCAGTGGATGGGCTTGGACTGCCGAGGGTTGCGAGCGGTGGCCCCCAGCGCGGCGCAGGCGGCCACCGGGCTTTTGGCGGAGATCATCGACGACAGCCACGAGTTGGTCACGGTGATCGTCGGCGCCGATGCCACCTCGGGGGACCTCGAAGCAGTGTCCGCATGGCTGGCCGAGCATCATTCGGCGCTCGAGATGGAGGTACACGAGGGGCGCCAGCCGCTCTATCCGTTCTGTTTCGGGGTGGAGTGACCACGCT
>JAPYOG010000187.1 GCA_028278785.1 Candidatus Poriferisocius anaerobius
GTGCGGAACAAATGCACGCGATCCGCGGCCAGGTCGTAGCTGGGGATGGCGAGCCGGACCCTCGAATCGCCAAAAAGCTGATCCCCGAAGCGGCCCTGAAGCACCGCTCGCAGCTCGGCAGCGTCATATCCGGGCCGCAGGAGCCGCCGCAACAACCCGCGACGTGCCCGCCCCGCCCGCGGGAAGATGCGTTCGCCGTTATCGAGGTAGATCGACAAGACCTCGTCCGGAGAAATCCCCAGCCCAAGCGACAGGGCGATGACGCCGCCAGTTGAGGTTCCGACGATGAGGTCGAAGTGATCGGCAACCGATGTGCCGAAGTCCTCTTCCCACGCAGCCAGCGCCGCCGCCGTGAAGATCCCGCGCAGCCCACCCCCGTCGAGCGCGAGCACCTGGAGGAGGGCGGCGCTCGGCTCCGGCGGCCCGGCAAAAGCCCGAGCGCGCTCAGTCTCAACGCCGACCCCGTTGTTCCAGGCAACGCGATGACCGCCGCTCGCGGCCTTGTCCCGGACATTCTCTGTGCGGTCCATATCCCGCCTCTTCCTGGCCTCTGGGTCCACCATGCGACTATACCGATAACGTACTATAGCGTCAACGAGATGCTCTTTCAATAGTGTGGAGTTGCAGTTCCCATGTCCGATCCACCCCCACCACCCGTGCTGAGCCTGTCCGAGCTGCGAAGGCGCCTCGGACGATCGCAAGCCGAGACTGCCATTGCGGCGGGCACGACCCAATCCGGCATTTCGCGGATCGAGCACCAATCCGACATCCACGTGTCCACGCTCGACGAGTACGTAGCAGCCCTGGGCGGCCGCCTCCGCCTAGTCGTGGACCACGGCGACGACCGCATCGAGATCGGGGTTCCCTCCCTCCGTCGGCAACAGCCCGAAGAGCGCCGAGAGTTCCGCGTGATATGGCAGGACCAGACAACTCGAGGCCTAGTGCATGTCGGCTGGCTCGTGTACACAGGCCACGAGTTCACGTTCTCGTATGCCGACGAAGCCAAGAACCACGAGCGGTTCCAACCCTTCCCCGCCTTCCCGCGCCTTGACGAGACCTACAGATCAGCCGACCTCTTCCCGTACTTCGCCCTCCGGCTCACCAACGCTGCCGACCCCCACTACGACGCGGCGCTGGACATGCTCGGACTGACACGCGAAGAAGCCACACCTGTAGAACTGCTGGCACTGTCACCCGAGTCGCCCCACGACACCATTCAGGTCGTCCCCGAGCCCAAAGAGGCGCCCGACGGCACGCTCGAACGCACATTCCTCGTGTCGGGCACCCGCCACGCAGACGAAAAAAACCCTGATGCCGTGAGCCGGCTCATCGAGACCCTCCCAGCGGGCACCCCCCTCCAACCAGCCGCCGAGCCCGACAACGAGTACAACCCCCAGGCAATCCAGCTTGCGGCAAACGGCAAAAGAGTCGGCTGGATTCCCAACTACCTGCTCCCAGAGATACACCGCTACATCAACTCAAACCACCCAATGTCAATCACAGTCGTCCAAGCGAACGGGCCAGACACCCCACCCCACCTGCGCCTACTCTGCCAACTCACCATAACCCCCTGAGGTGTTTCTGATTCTTCGGGACTGTCAGACACTCGGAAATTTTGTGTATCGGGCGTGATTTGAGGGTCCGCGGCCGGGTGCTGCGGGCCAGAAAGGATCATGTCTGTGGCTGGTCATGATATGCCGGCTGTGTCGGCGGAAGAGGCCGCCGGTGAGGCGGCGGTGCAGGACTGGGCCGAGCTTTTGGTCGAGCGTGCCCGCGCCGAGGGCGTGGGGCTCACCGGCGACGGCGGCCTGTTGACCGGGCTGGTGCGCCAGGTGCTCCAGGTCGGGCTGGAGGTCGAGATGGCCGACCATCTGGGCTATGAGCGCCACGATCCCTCCGGCCGCGGGTCGGGGAACTCGCGCAACGGGTCTTCGCCCAAGCGGGTCACAACCGAGATCGGCGAGGTCGATCTGCGGGTGCCCCGCGACCGGGCGGGCGCGTTCGAGCCCGTCACGGTTCCCAAGCACCGGCGCCGCCTTGACGGCCTGTCGGGCAACGTGGTCTCGCTCTATGCCAAGGGACTCACAACCGGTGAGGTCCAGGCGCACCTGGCCGAGATCTGCGGCACCTCGGTGAGCCGGGAGACGATCCCGAAGATCACCGACGAGATCGCCGACGACGTGGCCGTGTGGCAGAACCGGCCTCTCGAGCCCGTTTATCCGGTGCTGTTGATCGACGCGATAGCCGTCAAAGTCCGCGACTCGCAGATCCGCTGACCGGCCCGTCTGCGTCGCCATCGGCGTCGATCTGGCCGGCGATCGGGACGTGTTAGGGCTGTGGCTGGGCCCAACCGGCGGCGAGGGCGCCAAGCACTGGGCGGCCATGCTAGGCCAGCTCCGCAACCGGGGCCTCGCCGACGCGCTGATCGTGTGCTGCGACGGGCTGAGGGGCCTGCCCGAGTCCATCAGGGCCACCTGGCCCGAGGCGCCCGCGCAGACCTGCGTGGCGCACATGGCCCGCGACAGCCTGCGCTACGCATCCAAGACGCACTGGGGGCCGATCACCCGATCCATGCGGGAGATCTGCACCGCCCCGACCGCCGAGGCCGCCGGGGCCCGCTTCGAAGCGTTCGCCGGCCGCCCTCAAAGCCCTGCCTTGTCGCCACTGCCAAGCGAACGAACCGGAGCAACCCCACCGGCAAGACCAACGGCTGGAAGACCATACTCAACACACTGACCGTCCACCACGGCGACCGGATCGCCGACCACATCAAATGAAAGCCATCACGGCCGGTTACACAAAATTCCCGAGTGTCATTGTTGTGGTTGCCGGGGCCCTCGGCCTGGGGGGTGCGGTCCGGTCCTGCGCTCGGCGGTGACTCCACAAAATATTGGCTTCGTGCCTGTTGTCAGACCTGTCGCGTCGAGTGTGGGGCCGGCAGGAGCGCTCCTGTGTTGAAGGGAGCCTGATTTTCTCGACTCGGTTGTGG
>JAPYOG010000188.1 GCA_028278785.1 Candidatus Poriferisocius anaerobius
GGCGGATGCCGCGCTGGGTGTGGTTCGTGGTGTTGGGGCTGCTGGCCGCCCTTTTGTTCTCCAATGTTTTCCGGGGCGACGACAACGGCGAGGAGATATCGTTTCGGGACTTCGTCGAAACGGCCGGGCTCAACGAGATCGCAGAAGCGGAATACAACAACAACACTGGCGACATCAAGGGCAGTCGGGTCGACGGGTCGAAATTCCATACCACGGGGCCGAACCCTCTGGGCGAACAGGTTGAGCAAGACTTGCGCTCCAGCATCCCCACTTTCGAGTTCCACACCCCCCGAAGCAGCATCTGGGCCAGCATCCTGCCCCTGCTGATCCCGGTGGGGATGATCTTTTTGATCTTCTGGTGGTTCCAGCGCCGGGCTCAAGGGCAGATGAGCGGGATCATGTCCATCGGCCAGTCCAAGGCCAAGACCTACACAACCGAGCGGCCTGGCACCACCTTCGAGGACGTCGCCGGCTACGAGGGGGTCAAAAAGGAGATCGTGGAGGTCGTCGACTTCCTCAAACACCCTGACAAGTTCGCCCAGATCGGCGCCCGCATCCCCAAGGGCGTGCTGCTGGTGGGGCCGCCGGGCACCGGCAAGACCCTCATCGCCCGGGCCGTGGCCGGCGAGGCCGGGGTGCCTTTTTTGTCGGTCACCGGCTCGGACTTCATGGAGATGTTCGTGGGAGTGGGCGCCAGCCGGGTGCGCGACCTGTTCCAGTCGGCTCGCAAAATGGGGAGCGCCATCATATTCATCGACGAGATCGACTCCATCGGACGCAAGCGAGGCGCCGGGCTAGGCGGCGGGCACGACGAGCGGGAGCAGACCCTGAACCAGATGCTGGCCGAGATGGACGGCTTCGAGGCCACAGAGGGCATTGTGATGATGGCCGCCACCAACAGGCCCGACATCTTGGACCCCGCGCTGCTGCGACCCGGGCGGTTCGACCGCCAAGTAGTGGTGCCGCTTCCCGAAGCCGACGACAGGCTGCAAATCCTCAACGTCCACATCCGGTCCAAGAAGATCGCCGCCGATGTGGACCTCCCGATGATCGCCCGCGGCACGCCGGGAATGAGCGGCGCCGACCTCGCCAACCTGGTGAACGAGGCGGCGCTGTTCGCGGTTCGGGGCGATTCCGAGCAAATCCGCATGGCCCACTTCGAGAACGCCCGCGACCGGGTGTTGATGGGACAGCGGCGGGAGTCCATGGCCCTCTCCGAAGAAGAGCGGCAGATCACCGCCTACCACGAGGCGGGCCACGCCGTGTGCGCTGCGGTCCTGCCCAAGGCCGACCCACTGCACAAGGTGACCATCATCCCCCGGGGAATGGCCCTGGGCGTGACCATGACGCTCCCCGAGGAAGACCGGCACACGCTGAGGCGCGACTATCTGGAGGACATGCTGGTCATGCGAATGGGCGGGCGGATCGCTGAGGAGGTGGTGTTCGGCGTGTCGTCCAGCGGCGCTGCTGACGACCTTGCCGGCGCTACCGAGTTCGCCCGCCGCATGGTGCGGGAGTGGGGCATGAGCGACAGAATCGGGCCCATGGCCTGGCGCAGCAACGGGCAGGTGTTCTTGGGCGACGACTTGATGACCAACCGGGAGTACAGCGACGAGACCGCCCGGGTGATCGACGAGGAGGTGGCCGACATTCTGCGGACACAGGAAAGCCGCTGTCGAGACGTGCTCTCTGCGAACCGCTACGGCTTGGACCTGGTGGCCCGTGCCTTGCTGGAGCACGAGACCATCTCCGGCGATGAGGTGAGCCGTCTGGTCGAGCTCGGGGCCGAAAGCCCGGCGGGCGACCCGCGCGACTTGGTTGGCTTCGCCCTGAGCGCCCGAGCCTCGCAGAGCACAGCCGACGTGCCGGCGCCGAGCCCGCCCGAACCGCAGGAGTGAGCGACAGAATCGGGCCCATGGCCTGGCGCAGCAACGGGTCGGGAACCCCCGAGACGTGGCCCGCACCCTGATCGCTCTGGGTGTGATCGCCGGGGCGCTGGCCTTGGCTTGGCTGGTGCGACGCTTCCGCGCAACCTACCCGACAGCCCCGGGCTATTCGGTGCCCGCCAAGCTCGAGCGCTGGGATTTCGCCCATCCTGACTCCGAGTGGCTGCTAGCCGTGTTCACCTCAAAGGCCTGCTCGACTTGCGCCGCTGTGGCCAAAGCGGCCGAGTGCCTCGGTGACGACGCCCTGGCAGTGCAAGAGGTGGAGTTCCGCCGCCACGGCGAATTGCACCGCCGCTACTCGATAGATGCTGTGCCCCTGGCCGTTCTTGCCGATCGCTCGGGCACGGTGCGCGCTTCGCTGGCCGGCCCGGCCACCGAAGCGGAGCTGTCGGCACTCGTCGCATCGGCCCGCCAGCGGCCGGCTTCCGCCTAATCCGATGGACTCTCCTAGTGGTGTGTCACCGGATTTGGCACGCACCAGGGAGTTCTTCACCCCCCGTGCGGCAGGCTGGGAGGAGCGCCACCCCGACGACGACGTCTCGTTCGAGTGGGCCGTCGGCAAGCTGGAGCTGTCTCCCGGCGATGTGGCCATCGACGCCGGCTGCGGCTCGGGGCGCGCGCTAGCGCCGCTGCGCAGAGCAGTGGGATCGCAAGGCGCGGTGCTCGGCGTCGACGCCACTCCGGCGATGCTGCGCGAGGCTGCCAGGCTGGGGCGGAAATCGATTTCGGTCTGCGCGGTGGGCGATGTCGGGCGGCTGCCGTTGCGCTCCGGATGCGCTGACGGAATTCTGGCCGCCGGCCTGCTCCCCCACCTATCCGATCCCGCAGGCGCGCTGCAAGAGATGGCCCGGGTGGCTCAGCCCGGCGCCCGACTGGCCGTTTTCCATCCCATCGGCCGCCTCGCTCTGGCCGCGCGCCACCAGAAGCGAGGTGCTCGCGCCTGCGACATGACCATCGACCCCCAGCGCATCGGACCGCTGCTGGCTGAAGGAGGCTGGAACCTGGTGCTCTTGGACGACGCCGACAAGCACTACCTGGCGCTAGCGGTACGCGGCCGCTGACAGGGCTGGCTAGGAGGCCTTCTGGAACAGCTGACAGGACCGGCTCGGCTGGCAAATGCTGTGCCATGTACCGTTAGGGTTGTACCGGCGAAGAACGAGGGTAGAAGGAGTACACCGTGGAACTGAACGACATGATCTTGGTGAGTGTGGACGATCATCTGTGCGAGCCCCCCGACATGTTTGAAAAGCATCTCCCCGCCAAATGGCGTGATGAGGCCCCCAAGGTGATCCAGACCGAGTCGGGCGACGATGTCTGGGAGTTCAACGGGGCCATCATTCCCAATGTGGGCCTGAACGCGGTGGCAGGCCGGCCCAAAGAGGAGTACGGCATCGAGCCCACTGCCTTCGACGAGCTGCGCCCCGGCTGCTACGACATCCACGAGCGGATCAAGGACATGAACGCTGCCGGCGTGTTGGGCTCCATGTGCTTCCCCTCTTTTCCCGGCTTCGCCGGCCGGCTGTTCGACAATCACCCCGACAAGGGATTCGCCGCCGACCTGATCCGGGCCTACAACGACTGGCACATCCA
>JAPYOG010000189.1 GCA_028278785.1 Candidatus Poriferisocius anaerobius
GACTTCGCTGGTCACCCTACCGAGCAGTTCCACATCCCACAACCATCGGTTGGGGTAGTGGCGAGTAGTGATGGCTCGGCGGCATTGGCAGCCAGGGTCGGTGAACTCCATGGGTGGTCGCGACGGATGGGCCAGAATGGCCGGTCAGCAATGTCAACGACCGACCGATGGAGTTCACCGACCTTCAGCCCCCTGCGAGCTTCGTTCTCGAGCCGCTTGGCGGCGGTGCGGATTCGCGCGGAGCTCTTCGACCCGACACCTCTGATTGATTCAAGGCGGGATGCACTCGTCGCCATGACGGCGCCCACGGTTCGAATTCCGGCGGCTTCAATGGCGCCGTAGCGGATCTGGCCCTCAGAGAACCGCCTGAGTTCCCGAAGAGGCGTCACCGAAAGTTGAGCGCGGACAGCGCGTTCCAGGTCGGCCCGATAGGCGGCCCGGGCAGCATTGAGACAAGAGCGAGGAAGGCCGAACACCGCCGCGATGCCGGACCGTAGCTTGTTGAGGCGCCCTATCACTTGCGAAGGAGGCTCGGGAGACTGGCTACCGGTAGGGGTCGTGCTATTTGGAGGTAGTTCGGAGCTCACGGGAGGCTCCGTGAACTGTAGCCGAACCGGGAACAGCTGCAAGCCCGACGGCTCACCCACACCTCAAATCCCCAAAACCAACCTCTCCACGATTAGGGGGGAAGCTCAGGAAACCTCAAGCCGCTACGAAGTCCCCGACCACCACGACATGGGACTGTAGATCTTCGTTACGCGCTCACCCGAATGGGATGGGGCAGGGGCTGGTTGAAGAGGTAGCCCTTCTGGTTGAAGGGAACCCGATCGGGCTGGGTGTTGCCTGCGATGTCGGTGGCTCGGGTCATGATGGTGTGCTCGCCCGCGCTGGCTGACCAGGCGAACTCGAACTGGGCCCACGAATACTGGGATTGCGGGGTGAGAACCCGTGAATCATGCCAACTGGCGCCGCCGTCATCGCTGTATTGCACTCGGTAAATCTGTCCGCGGGGTGAGTGGGCGTAGCCTCTCAAGGTGTGCGGGCCGGCTTCCAGCCGAGCCGGCCACGGCAGCGCCAAGGCGCTCTTGATGTTCTGCTCGGTCACCACTTGGCCCAGCGCCTCTCCCTCGGGGGAGTAGTCATCGCCGATCAGCACGTAGGAAGTGGTGTTGTTGCGGGTCCACTGGGGATCGGCCGAAACCACAATGCGGCCCAGCCATTTGATCTGCGAGCTGCCCACCCAACCGGGAACGATGGCCCGCAGCGGGAAGCCGTGATCGCGGGGCAGCGGCTCGCCGTTCATCTCATAGGCCAGGATCGTGTCGGTATCCAGGGCCTTTTCCAGCGGCAGAACCCGCTGGAAGCCCCCCTCGGGAGAATCCTTGTCCAGCCCGACCAACAGCACGCTGACGGCGTCATCGGCCAACCCGGCCAAAGTCAGCACATCGGCCAGCGAGACGCCGATCCAAATACCGTTGCCAATAGCGCCTCGTCCCCATTGCGTTCCGTCGGCGGCTCGGCCCTGCAACCGGTCGAACATCACCCGATGGTTGCCGGCGCATTCCAGATAGGCGGTCACCGAGCGGCTGGGGAGACGAAGGATGTCGTCGTAGCTGAGGTCGAGGCGCTGCTCGACGGCGTCGCCCTCGACGATCAGCGACCATCCATCCACCGACAGATCGACGCTGGCGGAGTTGTTGCGGACGAAGAACAGGTCGTTGGGCGTGATCAGCCCTGGCATCAGCTCCAGGCGGGATTCAAGCGAGTCGCCCAGCTGAATGAACGGAGTCGGATCTTTGAACAGCGCGGCCGGATCAACAGTCGAGGCAGGGCTGCCGGTAATCGGCGTCGAAGACGAACCGCGGCCACCGCAGGCCGCCAGCACCGCCGCGGCTCCACCGGCAACCAGCAGCGCCAGAAACTGGCGCCGCGGCATCCCCTCACCACTGGCCAACTCCCAGAGACACTCGCTCTGCTCACTCCAGGTGCCGAGCCCCATCGCCCCATCTCCGAGACTGTCCAGCACCCACCGGGGGGGCAAACGCCAAGAACTCCGGATCGCAGAACTCCTCCCACAACTCCGGCGGCTCGCTGATGTGGCCGTCGGCGTCGATGACCAATCTGCTCATGGCATTGCCCCTTCTGCTGCTTATCGCAGCATAGCCCGGCCTTTGTCGAAGACCGTGGCTCCCCGGTTGGAGACCACCCGGAACAGCATTTCGTTTGCCTCGGGGCGGTCGTGCCAGATCACCGGGAGTTGCGCACCGGAACGCTGCTGTCGATCATCCGTCAATCGGGAGTACCCCGCTGCCCAGTTTGACTTCGAAGGCGGCCCACTCCCCGTCGGCTCTTTCCAATATCACGTCTACTTCCAAACCGTATTCGTCCCGATAGTGAGAGAGCCGGCAGCCCTCGAGCTGCGAATAGACCCGAAGGTCGCGCACTACGAGTGATTCAAACAGGAAGCCGAAGAACTCCAAGTCAGCCCGCAGCAGGGCGCTGTTTGTCCGCAGGGCGGCAACAGCCAGAGACGGGCAGACGAAATGGCGAGCCGGGGTCGTGCGCAAGGCTATTCGCGACCTCAGGTGCGGTTTCCACGCCGGCAAGTCTTCAACCACGAAAAGCCGTTCAAGTGCCTGCAAGCACTCCTTGACGGTTCGAGACAGCGGGGCTGGATTGCAGCGCCTCAGCCACTTCCCGGTCGACAACCCGAGGTAGGTATCCAGACGGAGTGAGGGTTCCGATCACAGAGCACAA
>JAPYOG010000019.1 GCA_028278785.1 Candidatus Poriferisocius anaerobius
CGGACAAACCGCAGCTTCGGGGTCAATTGTTTGAGCGCCTGATAGCCGAGGCGCTGCGAAAGCATCCTGGGGAGTACGGGGAGTCTCGCTTCGAGAAGGTTTGGCGCTGGTCGGAGTGGCCCGATCGCCGCAAAAGGGGGTTCGGTCCAGATTGCGGCATCGATCTGGTTGCCGAGCAGAGCGACGACTTCGGCGGCGGGCTGTGCGCTATCCAGTGCAAGGCGTACGAGGACACCTCCACGGTTCCCACCAGCGCGGTGGACTCGTTCTTGGCGGAGTCGGGCACCGACGACTTTTCTGCCCGTCTGCTTGTGGCCACCGGCGGACTGACCGACAACGCTTGGCGAAAGATCGAAAAGGCCACGCCGCGCTGCGAAGTACTCGACCGGAGCACCATCAACGGTTGGGATGTTCGCTGGGAGGACTTCCTCGACCGGCCCGCGTCCCTCGAGTTCAATGCGGAGAAGTACGCGCCGCGCCCCTATCAAAGCGATGCTGTGCGGGCGGTTGCAGAAGGCCTCAACAATTCCGATAGCCGGGGCCAGATGGTCCTGCCCTGCGGCACCGGCAAATCAGTGGTGGCGCTGTGGACCGCCGAGAAGCTGGCCGGCAAAGGCGGACGGGTGCTGTATGTGGTGCCTTCGATTGCCCTGATGGGCCAGACAATGCGCGAGTGGGCCGCGCAGAAGTCGTTTCGTCACCGCTACCTCGGGGTTTGCTCCGATCCCACCTCTGGTCGCCGCTCCGCCAAGAAGGCCGACCTCGCCGACGACCTCACCGAGCTGGCCATGCCGGTAACCACCGATTCCGCCAGGCTCCGTCCAGAGCTCGACCGTCTCGCCGATCCCGAAGTCATGGCCGTGGTGTTCTGCACCTATCAATCCCTCCCCAAGGTCGCAGAGATTCAAAGCCAGGGCGCCGCTGAATTCGATCTCATCATCTGCGACGAGGCCCATCGCACGACCGGCGTCGAAACCGCCAAGTCCGAGCAGGACACCGGCGAAGACAAGTCCGGCTTTCGCATGGTCCACGACAACAACCAGGTGAAGGGCCACCGTCGGCTCTACATGACCGCCACCCCACGAGTGTTCACCGAGAAAGCCAAGCAGAAGGCCGAGGACAACGACGTCGACAGCTACTCGATGGACGACGAGACGGTGTACGGCCCCGTGCTCTACCGCATGGAGTTCGCCGAGGCTGTCGACAGCGGCTGGCTTGCGGATTACGAAGTGGTGGTCATTGCGGTTTCCGACCGCGACCTGCGCCGCACCTACGAGTCCAACTCCGAAATCAGCCACGCCGATACGGGACTCGCCTTCGACGACTACGTGAAGCTGGCCGGCTGCTGGGACGCCCTAGCCGACCCGCTCACTGTCAGCGCGGGCGGCAATCGCCATACCGGGCAGATCGACGTAGCCAACGACAGCCACGCCCGCACTGCCATCGCCTTCACCAACAGGGTCAAGGCGTCGCAGCTCACCGCCGAGATGTGGCCGAAGGTGGTCGAGAACGTGGGAGAGGAAGGCCGCGGCCGCGAGCAACTCCAACTCGACGTCAAGCACGTTGACGGCTCCACCGCGGCTGTCACCCGCCAGATGCACATCAGCGCCCTCAGAGACCACCGCAGCGACCCGAACGCCGACCCCCGCCTGTGCCGAGTGGTGACGAATGCCCGAGTCCTCACCGAAGGCGTTGATGTTCCCGCGCTCGACGCCGTCATCTTCTTGGATCGGCGCACTTCCAAGATCGACATCACCCAGGCGGTGGGCCGTGCGATGCGAACCGCGCCCGGCAAAAGACGCGGCTACGTGGTCATTCCGGTGGTCGTGGCCGATGACGAGACCATTTCCTCTGAGTCGGTGTTGAACGGCAGCGACTTCAAAGTGGTGTGGGACGTAGTCCGGGCGCTGCGGTCGCACGACGAGCGGGTCAACTTCTGGGTGAACAACATCGAGGTGGCCAAGCACAAGGCACCCATACGAGTACTCGACCGCACCAAGAGCACACGCCCCCCAGAGGCCGACGACGAAACCGAGACCAGCACCGGAATAGGCGAGGCCGTCCAGCTTCAGATGGCCCTCGACGACAAGATCGCCTCCAAGCTGGTGGACGCCTGCGGCGACCGCCAGATGTGGCCCCACTGGGGCAAGATGGCCGCCGACGTTTGTGCGAAGGTGCAACAACGGGTGAGGGCCGTGCTGCTGGAGTTCCCCGAGCTCGCCACCGCATTCGACCGTTTCGCCTCCTCAATGCGGCGCACGGTAGGTCCACAGATCACCGATGCCGATGCCCAAGAGATGGTGGCCCAGCACGTTGTGACCATCCCGGTCTTCGACGCCTTCTTCGAGCGGTCGCAATTCGCCACCCAAAACCCCGTCTCGCAGCAGATCAACCGGCTCCTGGACGAATTCGCCGCCAAGCAGATCGCCTTCGAGCATGAGCGGCGACCCCTCACCCGGGCCTACGCCCGCATGGCCGACGCCTTCGAGGGCGCCCTCACCGGCGCCCAGAAGCTCGACGTTCTCCGCGAGGTGTACGACGGTTTTTTCCA
>JAPYOG010000190.1 GCA_028278785.1 Candidatus Poriferisocius anaerobius
CGACAGCACCGGCCCATCCGACAGCACCGGCCCGATGGGTCGGGCGTTCTCATCATCGACAGCGGATTTCCCGTCACCGTCCTCGATCTCCGCCAGCCCGAAGGCGGCCCGCTCGGATCGCAGCGACACTTCTCGGTCCACCATGGCCCGAGCCAGACGGCGGGCATCGGCCTGTGCAGTGGGCATGCGATCCACCACCCGGCCTTGGCGCATGACGGTGATCTCGTCGGTGGCGTGCAGCACCTCCTCCAGCTTGTGGCTGACCAAAACGACGGCTCGGCCTTTAGCGGCAACCACCGCTCTCAGCGTGCCGAATAGCTGCTCCGACTCCTCGGGGGTGAGCACCGAAGTGGGCTCGTCGAACACCAGTATGCGGGGATCTCGACTCAGGCACTTGATGATCTCCACCCGCTGGCGGAGGCCGGCAGTGAGCTCGCCCACCCGGGCCTCGGGATCGATCTCCAGGCCGTATCGGCGGCTGATGGCCTCCACCCGGTCGCGCACTCCCGCCGGCTTGAACCGCCCCTCTCCACCGAGGGCTGCGTTCTCCCACACGGTGAGCTGCTCGACCAGGCTGAAGTGCTGGTGGACCATGGCGATCCCCAGGGCGGCAGCGGCCGGCGGATCGTGGATGACACGGGGCTCGCCGTCCACGCGGATGGCGCCCGCATCCGCCAGCACGAGGCCGATGAGCACCTTCATCAGGGTGGACTTGCCCGCTCCGTTCTCGCCCAGGATGCCGTGGATGCGGCCCCGGTGCAGGGTCAGGTCAACCTGATCGCAGGCGATGATGCTGCCGAAGCGCTTGTTTATGCCGACGAGCTCGACCGCGGGCACCGAGGGGCCGGCCCCCCCAGAGCCTGCCAATCGGGCGGTTGCGCCGGTCACCCGCCGCCGTAGGCCTCAGCGGTGATCCCGCGGAGCACGCCGAGCAGCTCGCTGTCGGTGCTGACTGCCTCGAAGGCGTCGGCCAGAAGAGCCTCTGCCTCCCCCGAAGCAGCACAAAGCTCGGCGCCGTTGAGACCCTGCTCGGTCGGGAACTGATGCGTGCCGCCCTCGGCCAGCGTGCCTTCGAGGATCAACGGCAGCACGAGCCGAGCGTAAAGCCCCGGGTCGAACGCGATGGTGCCCGTCCACTCGATCCCATCGTTGCGAGCGCAGATGTCTCCGGGACCTCTGGGGCCGGCCGCAAACACCGCCACACCCTCGTCGGTGGCTAGCTGTCCGACCGGGTTCAGCGCACCTCCCAGGTAGGCGTAGGCCAAAGTGGCCCCTTCGGCAATGGCGTTGGTCAGCGCAGCGGTGGCGTTGGCCGAGTTGTCGAAGTCGAACGGGAAGGCGCCGGTGGCGACGTACTCCATTGTGAACGACGGGTCTACCGACTGGAGGCCTTGGACGGTTGCGCTGTAAGCCTCCTTCTCGAAGCCGAGATCGCAGCAGCCCAAGAACACCGCTGTATCCCCGCCGCGGTCTGCCAGAACTGCCCCCATGGCCACGCCTGCGGTGTAGTGGATGGGCGCACCCCAGTCCGTGGCCTGCGCCAGTCCGGGTGTCTCCGGGACCCCGCCACCGCAGTTGCAGTACCAGAAGATGTCGGGGTACTGCCCGGTGAGGTCCGGCAGGGGCTCGGCGATCTCGCTGGCGCCGACCAGGATCACGTCGACTCCCTGTTCGGCCAGATCGGACATGGCCTGGCCGGCTTCGGCCGCCCCGATGTTGTCGCTCACGATCGGCGGGGCAAAGCCATTCTCGTCGGAGAACTCCTCGGCAAAGTCGACTAGCGCCTGGTAGTAGCCCTGGTCGTTGCGAGGACCGGCGGCCGCCACCCCGATCCTGAG
Organism: Candidatus Poriferisocius anaerobius; assembly: GCA_028278785.1. Taxonomy (GTDB): domain Bacteria; phylum Actinomycetota; class Acidimicrobiia; order Acidimicrobiales; family Bin134; genus Poriferisocius; species Poriferisocius anaerobius. Next base: position 1,839 of record JAPYOG010000190.1, read on the forward strand.
GGCGCCGTCGCCGTCGGCGTCAAAGGCTTCCAGCAAGGCTGGATCAACAGCAGACTCGCCGTCGGCGTCGTTGCTGCATCCGGCAGCCGCCAAGGCCACTGCTGACAGCAGCACGGCCGACATCCACGCTCTTGTTCCCCATCGCCTTGTCATCTTTCCCCTCTTCAGGTTGGCAGCGCCGGCCCCTTGGACTTGCCCGTGGCCGAGCATCCTAACCCATGTATTGCGACCTTCACTTGTCCGCGGTACACTTGGCCCTGCTTCCCCGGCGACCCGCTCCAACTGTTTGAGGAGAACCTCATGGAACAGGCCATACTCGCCCTGCTGGGGGTAGTCATCACCCTTATGCTCTATCTCGACCGAGGCCGACGCGCCGACCTCGCCCTCCACCGAGAAGAGACGCAAAGGCGCCTCACCCAAATGCAGGAGGGAACAGACAAGCGCCTCACCCAGATGGAAGAGAGAACAGACAAGCGCCTCACCCAGATGGAAGAGAGAACAGACAAGCGCCTCACCCAGATGCAGGAGGAGATGCAACGGGGATTGGCTAGGCTGACCGACATGATTATGGATCTGGTCAGCCGCGTGAGCCGTCTGGAAAGCCGGGGCGAAGCCGCCTCTACCCCGTCACGGCCTTCCCGGTAATCTCAGAGCCCGATCCGCCCGCCGGCCGCCGGCTTTCCACGGCTTGCTTCAGCAGGAACTTGCGGATCTTGCCGACGCTGGTTCGCGGCAGCTCGTCCACCAGCGTGAACGAGCGGGGCTGCTTGGCCTTGGCCAGCCGCTCCCGGCACCACGACGCCAGCTCATCGGCGGACGGCGGGTTGGCGGGATCGGCGGGAACCACGAAGGCCGCCGGCACCTCGTCGCGCACCGGGTCGGGAGCACCCACCACGGCGGACTCCAGCACCGCGGGATGAGCAGACAGCACCGACTCCACTTCAACCACCGAAACGTTCTCCCCCGCCACCTTGAGCACGTCGGATCGGCGGCCGTCGAAATAGTGGCGGCCGTCTGCCTCCACCCAGGCCCGGTCGCCGGTGCGGAACCAGCCGTCGCCGGTGAACGACGCAGCGGTGGTGTCGGGATCGTCCAGGTAACCGGCGAACAGCGTCAACCCGGGCTCTCCCCCCACCAGCAACTCGCCGTCGCGCACCGTCACCCGACAGCCCGGGGTCACCTGGCCCATGGACGATGGCACAGGGTCCTCCAGAGGTTCGGTGAGCACAGCGGGGATGGTCTCGGTCATGCCGTAAAGCTGGCGGGGACGGCAGCCGAACCACTCGGCCAGGGTTTCATACTGGTCATCGGCGATATTCTGGGCGTACCAGCAATGCCGCAGCGCCATGCCTTCAACCGGAGCGCCTCTGGCCAGGATCATCCGCATGGGCGCGGCGAACAAGCTGGCGCAGGTTGCCCTGTGGCGGTGGGCCTGGGCCATGAAACCGCTGGCTGAGAAAGCGGGCATCAACGCCACCGAAGCCCCCGCCCAGATGGCGGATGCAAAGGAGTAGTACTGGGCGTTGACGTGGAAGAGGGGCAACACCACCAGCTGGCGGTCGTTTGGGCCCAACACGGCTCGGTCTGCCATGACTTGGCCGCAGAAGGCGTAGTTGGCCTGGGTGATCTCCACTCCTTTGGGCTGCCCGGTGGTCCCCGAGGTGAACATCACCGCAGCCCGGTCCAGCGGTTCCACTGCGGGCCAGTCAACCCGGGCGCTCCCTGCCAGCGCATCGAGGCTGCCGGCGGCTTCGTCCACCTCGGTGATATCCAGATCGGGGGTCGCCTTCGCCGCTTGGCGATAGACCTCGGCCCGGTCGCGGGCGCAGAAACCGGCCTTCGGGCGGGTGCGCTGGATGTGGCCGGCCAACTCCGGGGCCCTGCCCATGGGATCGGACGGGACGATCCACGCTCCCAGCCGGTTGGCGGCCAGCCACAGGGCCACGAAGGCCGGGGTGTTGGCCAGCGCCATGTGCACCGAATCGCCGGGGGCCACTCCCCGCTGTATCAGCCCGGCGGCCACTTCGGCGACAGCCGCGTCGAACTGCTGGTAAGTCCAGGTTGCGGCAGTGCCGTCGGGCCGCTCGAAGACCAGGAAAACGGCATCGCCGCGGCGCGCCACTGCGCGCTCCCAAACCAACGAGAAGGTGGCCGGATCAGCCACGGGAGGCGACTTCTGCGGGCACTCCCCACCTCACGGCCATCACCATACCCCACCGTCAACGCCGGTGACCGCGATTCGCAGTGTCACCCCAAGCCGTACACTGGTGTCGTGCTCCAGCCCAGCAGTTCAGGAGAATCCAGCGTGGCGTCTGACAGCTCGGCTGAAGCTGCATTCAGCCCGGCATGGTCCCCCGCCTTTCAAGTCGGGCAAGCGTCGTTGTTTCACGGCGACTGCTTGGACTGGCTGGCTGACCAGCCTGCGAACTCCATTCATGGCGTGGTCACCGACCCTCCCTATGGGCTTGTGGAATATCAGCCAGACCAGCAGCGAAAACTCCGCCGGGGTCGGGGAGGCGTGTGGCGCCTCCCGCCTGCCTTCGACGGCCACCAGCGATCACCAGTGCCCAGGTTCACAACGCTGACGGCATCAGATCTTGATGCCCTTGACCGCTTCTTCTCCTCTTGGGCCGATGCTCTCCTTCCTGTACTGGTGCCTGGTGCCCATGTACTTGTTGCGTCGAATCCCCTCCTGTCGCATCGGGTGGCTGTTGCGGTGTGCCGCTCGGGTTTCGAGAGGCGGGGGGAGGTTGTCAGGCTTGTCATGACGATGCGGGGCGGTGATCGTCCAAAGAATGCCCACGACGAATTCCCCGACGTGACCGTCATGCCCAGGTCGAAATGGGAGCCTTGGCTTCTGTTCCGCAAACCGCTGACCGGACGGGTGCAAGACAACTTGCGCAAGTGGGGAACTGGAGGACTGAGGCGCATCTCACCAGAGCGACCGTTTGGCGATGTGATCGCATCTGCACCGACCCGACCCGATGAGCGGCGACTCGCCCCCCACCCCAGCCTCAAGCCGCAGGCTTTTCTCCGTCAAGCAGTACGGGCGATCTTGCCGTTGGGGGAGGGGATCGTTCTGGATCCCTTCGCTGGGTCCGGCTCTACTATCGCAGCAGCCGAGCATGTCGGCTACGCGAGCACTGGAGTGGAGTCTGATCCTGAGTACTTCCAGTTGGCCAAGGCTGCCATCCCATTGTTGAAGGACTACGAGCCTTGTTCTGGCCCGGTGTCGTCTCCTAGGCCCAAATCGAGATAAACCCAGCTGCGGCGCAATCTCTGAATGCCCTCTTTGTGGAGGGTTGCCGTGCGAGTGCCGAGTTCGCCACGGTCATTCCTTCTGAAATCGCCAATCTGCACATGTGACAGGTACACCTCGGTGAACTTCAGCGGGCGGCGATCAACGGCCGGCTCAGTCTTGTTGTCTGCTTCATAGACGAAAACGCAGAGCCACTGCTCTCGCGCGCCGTGGGTATCGACTGCCCCACCCTTCTTCACCGTCGTCTTGACCTCAACACCCTCGTCTCCTGCTTTCACCGAGTCATTGGCGAATATGCCCTGGACGATCAAATCAGGATGCCCGTTGTGATAGCGATTCTGGGTCAGGACCCTGGAGTGCTTTGCCAGACTGGCCGTCACCATGTCGGAGAGAGTCCCCGACAGGTTGGCTTTCCGCAGAGTGTCCTCCAAGCGTCCAAGGCCCTTGTTCGTGAGATGCGAGTTCACATCGAAGAAGAAGTCGTAGACATCCTGCATGGCCGATGTGAAGTCCTGGCGCCGAAGCTCATAGGGCAAGGAGACCTCGTGGTTGAAGCACTTCTGATCGACAACTTGCCTCGCAACCGGCACGGGAACTGACCGTAGCGTAGACGGTGCGCCCGGTCACATGGCGGAGAGCGTCAATGCACTGCCACACCACCAGCAGGGCGATCTTGCGGGGGGCCATCGCTCTGGAGCTGGTGTCGGGAGCCGAGGCGGAGGCCCCTGGGGTTCACTCTCGACGAATTGTCACTGTCGTCAATAGATTGGTTGGCATGGCGAATGCAGCCCCTGCAAAGGGCCAGGAGACCAGCGAGGGAAGTCCGAAGGTGCTATGTCATGCAGAGACAACCGAGGACCTGTGGGGCAAATCCAAGGGGCTGGATGAGCCGTACCCCCTACTCGCACACTTGCTGGACACCGCGGGATCGGCTCGGGCAATTCTGCGCATAGTAATCCCGCCCGGTTTGATCTCGGTGATTACCAGGCTCGGTGACGCTCGGGATGGAGACTGGATACGCATGGCTGAGGTGCTCGCCGGTTGGCATGACGTCGGGAAGGCCAGCTGCGGCTTCCAAAACTACGACCGGTCCGCTTGCCCGCAATGGGCGTTGGACCGCCGCGACGCTCCCGGTGCCGGCCGCCACGACGTGATCGGCGCCAGATTGGTATGGGACAGGCTAGGAAGCTGGTCGCCTGGGGAAAGGGCACGGGCGGCGCAGATCGTCGGTGGCCATCATGGAGTCATCCCAACCCTCAATGCACATGAACTGGACGCCTGGGGCGGTGCCGGCCTGGTTGACCACGACCCGCCTTCCCAACTCCTCGCAGCCCGCGACGCCATATGGGAAGTCCTCGACACGGTGTTGGGCAGAACACCCGATGTTCGGCTCACGACGCCCGTAGCCTCCATGTCATTGGCGATCGTGGTGCTGGCCGACTGGGTGGCTTCGTCGTCGTACCTAATCACTGCTCAACAAGAGTCCCCGCCGGTTTCCGATGATCCTTCGGGACACATGTGCAGGGCCTACCGACTCGCATCAGATTTCCTGCAAGAAGCTGGCCTCGCGTACCCACCGCCCCGCAAGAGGCTAGACGCTGCCAGCGTCTTGGGGAGCCCGGCCGAGACGGCCCGGTGGACCC
>JAPYOG010000191.1 GCA_028278785.1 Candidatus Poriferisocius anaerobius
GTGCTTGGTACGTGGCGAGTGCCTCGCGGGCTTCGTCCCGCATGCCCGTCCTCTGATACGCTTGGGACAGCTGGTAATGCACGCTTCCGTCAGTGTCTAGGCTGGCGGCCGCGCGCAGGTGCTCCACTGCCTTGGCTGGCTCGTCGACTGCGAGGTATGACCTGCCGAGGTCAAGCCTTGCAGACAGAGGTGGTGTCGGGCCCTCCAGGGCGCTCTCCAGCAGTGGGATGGCGTTCGCGAAATCCTGTGCTTCGGCCAGCAGGTTGCCGAGCATCGCAGCCCATCGTGAGTCGCCCGTATCTGATCGGCGGAACTTCTCTAGCAAGGGCCGCGCTTCGTCAATGCGGCGCGCCAGGTAGAGGAGCTCGGCCATCTGTCTCTGCAGTGCACCATCTTGAGGGCGGATCGCAAGTGCCGCCCGGGCGGCCTCGGCCGCCTCGGAGAACTCGGATTGCGCCGCCAACAGGTCTGCGACTAGGGTCAACTGCTCCGCCGATTCAGGCAGTCTGCGCAAACCGTGGAAGGCATCGGCGGACAGCGCGGCGTAGGCCCTTGCCGCCCAGTAGTACTCTTCCGATGATGCGTTGGATGAAACGGGCACGATGGCATCGAATTGGCCGCCCTCGAATGCGCACTCGAGGGAACCCGAACGGGAGCAGTCCTCTTCGGGCAGGGAAGCGGCGCGCGTGCGCTCGACCTGTGCCCAGTCCGGGCGGCCAGCTTGCTCATACAAGGCGGCGAGGGCTTTGTGGTCGGAGCGCCTACTTGGCCCCCTTGCCATGGCCTCGCGGAACAGGTACAAGGCGCTTGGGAACTGTTTCGCAGCCAAGCGCGTGTGAGCCAAGAGGCGTAACATGTGCTCGGACTCGGGATCCCGCTCCTGCAACCCCGCAATCGCGTCGGATGCGAGTTGCTCGTAGCAACGCACCAATCCGGCGTATGGAAACGGATTGGTGCCGTCCTGTTGCCTGAGCCTCACCCAAGCATCCGACGCTTCGGAGTACTCTCCCACCGCCTCCAGAGCGTCTCCTAGCAGTGCGCGAGCGAAGGGATGCGCTGGATTCAAGCGGACCGCTTGGCGCAACGGCGCGACTGCCTCCGCAAAATCTCCCAGCCGCGAATAGCTGGCTCCCAGGAAGAAGTGCGCCGGAAAGGACGACGGCATCGCCGACGCAGCCGAGCGCAGCGGAAGGACAGCGGCAGTGTCTTGGCCGCTCAGATGCAGTGCCATCCCCAGATTGGCCTGCAGCGACGGTTCACCCGGGTAGCTGGCGGCCAGCTGGCCATACAGTTCGGCGGCCTCTGCAAAGCGCTCCTCTTGCATTGCCTTGCTGGCTTGGGATGCAATGACCGATGGATCAGTCTGTGCGAAGAGGTTCGCGAAGGTGGCGAGGAGAAAGGCGGACCGAAGGACCGTGGAGCAAGGATGGCTTGGCGATCTCAACTTGCACTCCGCCATCGCGACAACGCTCGGCTTTATGATGGCACGCTGATTCCTACTTGCGACCTTATGGGGCAGGCTGCCTTCAATCCATCCGGTGCGACGGCGTCATCTGGGGCACTCAGGCGGCTTTGCTGGAAGCTTGGCGACTGCCGGATAAGGGATACTCCGATGCCTCGTCGGAAGTGGTTGGTTGCTGTGCCGTTGCGCCTCACTCGGGAATTGGACGAATAAAAGGGGCCTGCCCGAAGGCAGGCCCCGACAATAGGCCGACTCAGCGCGTCGAGCTAGAAGCTGAATCTCAGCCCGATACGGGCAACGCGTGGGTTCGACGCGCTGGTGATTGTCATGAAGCCCCCGCTGTTCACGTTGTCGTTGAAGCGTCCGAACTGGGGAGTGTTCGTCAGGTTGAAGAACTCAGCCCGGAACTGCGCTTCGGCGGTCTCCCCGATCGGGAACTTCTTGAAGATGCTCAGATCGAGGTTCGTGACTCCCGGCGTGTCGAGGATATTGCGCCCCGAGTTGCCAAAGCGCTGCTCGGTGACCGGCGCGAATGAGCTCGGGTCGTAGTAGTGCTGTCCGGGGCCGACTCCGCCCAACTTCCTGACGGGGCCGACTTGGTCCGCGGTCTGCCATTGGCCCGGGGCGTTCAATGAGGCGCCCGATGCACGGATGCTCCTTGGTGTGCCGGTGAAGAGAGCCACGATGCCGCTGACCTGCCAGTTTCCGAGCACCGTGCCAACTGCCGTGTTGTTGTTCGGCCGCCGTTGCCATCTCCGGGCCTCGGCGCGTTGATGTCCTGGTCGGCCAGCATGTCCACTGACCTAGTCGCCACGTAGCCCAGCGACGTGATCAGGTCACCCGGCAACCGACGCTCCACGGTGAAGTTCCACGAAGCGATGTAGCCGCGGTTCAGGGTGCCCTCGTAGGGGCTGCGGAAGCCGGCGACCAAGGGAACTTCGATCACTCCTTGGTCGACGTCTGGCCCAACCACCGGAGGTATTCCGTCGGATAGCTTGCGGAAGAGCTCGAAGGTGTTGTCGCGCTGGAAGTCGAACGCCACCGTAATTGGGTACTGGCCGCGCATCGGGCGCGAGAACGGCATCGGGCTGTAGTTGAGGCCGAAACCGGTTCGGATTACCGTCTTGTCGTCGATGCGATAGGCGATGCCCGCGCGCGGCGAGAACAGTCCACTGCTCACTTCGATTCCGGCGTTCTTTGGCGTGCTGCCGCGACCGCCCATGTACATGAGGTTGGTGTTGGGATCGTAGCGCTCGATGCCCTTGCCTCGGGCGCGCGTCATCAGTGGATAGTACTCGTAGCGAAGTCCCAGGTTCAAGGTCACATTCGGCGAAACCTGCCAGCGGTCGGTGACGTAGCCCGCGAACTGCCATTCCGCGCCGGTCGCCAACACGTGCTGGATCGCCTTGCGCATGCGCGAGGTCTCGCCGAGCAGGAAGGCCGCGTAGTGATTGAACTGCCTTGGAGCGGCCCCGCCTCTGAGCGCGGTGACATCACCGCTGAAGTCGATCACGCCGCGAGGGCCGCCGCCAAGCTCAGGCTGCCAATGTGCCAGCTTCAGGAGAATGCCGTCAAATCCGAAGCGGATCTGGTGGGTGTTCTTGATCCATGTGAAGTTCTGGCTGGTCGTGTAATTCTCCTCGACACGGTCGAGCGGCTGCCACCCGGGAGCTCCCAAGCGAGTGTAAGGTCCGGGTTGGATCCGCGGGAAGCCGATTTGGCGCGGGTCTGGTCCACCGAGCCCCGGGATTCCGAGGCCGAAGTCCTTGCCCAAGTCGGTGGGGTTGACGAACTGGTCCTGCCGCCAATACCCGACGACCAATGTCCGCCGGCGCACCCCACTCTTCAGGACCCTGCCACTGAACGCTCTGTACGACGCGAAGATGGTTCTCCGAAATCTCCTCGCTGTCAACCCCAACCACCCAAATCCTGCCCGGAGCGCGCCCTTGGAAGATGTTGTTGACGTAGAAGTTATATGTTGCCTCCTCTGTTAATGTGGAAATCGCCGGAGACAATGGCGGCAACTGGACAAAAAAGACATCGGCACTGACAGTGATTGAATTGTGATGCGGGTGATCCACCGGGCTTTCAGAAGTCAAGGAGACACCCCCAGGGGAGTATACCGGGAACAGGTAACACCGGTGAATCCCTTGAGTCAAATCAGTTATCGCTCGTCCCTTCCACCGTATCTTGACGCTGGTAAACCGAGGCGCAATTGACTTAGGTTCAGGACGTTGATGGATATCAATATCGAAATGCTTCATCTGCAATCCTTTCGCTTGAGGTTAGGTTTTCTTGTTCAGCTGCTCGTTATTTACTCGGGTGGAATTTCTACCGTCTGCCCGGTCTTGGACGATTCAACCGCAGCATTGGTGATACGGATGGAGTTCAAGTTATCCCGTCCGGAGACTTGCGGTTCGATGCCTGCTGCGAGCGCACGTTGCATCTCGCCCATCGTCCCACCCCACGCATCGGGAAACCAGCTGCCATGGATTTGAAATATCTGCCGCCGGTCAGGATCTTCTTTGAACGAGATGGTGAGTTCCGTCCGTCCATCTCGGAGGGGACCATACCGGGCGATCGAAGCAGCGGCATCTGTACCATCAATGTGCCACAGATACGGGCTATGGTGGAGTGCCGGCGCGATATTATTGAAGTGCAATGTAGACATCAGGTCAGCCGGTTCATATTCGCAAAGGATTGAATAGATCATCGGATCCCTCGCATTCTGACCCGGAACACGGGTGGTGGTAGTTTTCACCCATCGGGGTGTGCGACCGGTGAAGTAGCGGGAGAGATCGACGTAATGAATCCCGTTATCTATGATGGTGAAGTCAGGGGTCGTCAGCCACTTGGAATCACTGCTATCTTGGCATTGGCGATGGACGTGTAGCACGCTGTATAGGTGACCGAGACAGCCACGGTCAATCAGTACCTTCATCGCTGTGTGATACGGTGCCCAGCGCGCTTGCTGGTTGATCATCAATGTGACGCCCGCCTCCTCACATATCTCCACAATGCGTTCCACTTCCGCCAATGTCGGTGCTAGGGGTTTTTGAGAAAGAATGTGTTTGCCAGCGGGTGCCAGCTGCTCCACCGCTGCCAAGCGATCCTCGGGCCGCACTGCGACATCGACCGGTCCTCGGCAGGCTTCGATCAGGGGAATGGATCCGAAGTCGGCATGGGCGACGGCGCCGTCGGCTTCGGCGGGGTACATGGAAACATCACCGATGAAGGACGCCACCCATGGATTGGCCGGCTCTTGGTAGATCTCCGCCGGCGATCCGATCTGCATGATGCGCCCCGCATCCATGACCGCCACCCGGTCGCCCAGCACCAGCGCCTCCTCCCGGTCGTGGGTCACGAACACCGCGGTCATGCCCGTGGCCTGAAGAAGTCGGCGCACCTCGGTGCGAACCTCCCGGCGCAGCGCGCTGTCCAAGTTGGAGAACGGCTCGTCCAAGAGCAAGGCGGTGGGCTGGGGGGCGAGTGCTCGGGCCAACGCCACCCGCTGCTGCTGACCGCCGGAGAGGGTCTCGGGCATGCGGTCCTGCATTCCCGGAAGATTCACAAGCTCCAGCGTGTTGGACACTTCCGCCGCCCGCTTGCTGCGGGGAACTCCGTAGCCGACATTCCGGGCCACATCCAGATGGGGAAAGAGCGCCCAGTCTTGGAACACCATGCCCACATTCCGGTCCTCAGGCCGAACCCAGGTTCCGTTGCCGGCCACCTGGGTGCCCGAAATGTGGATCGTCCCCTGGTCGGCCCGCTCCAGGCCGGCGATAATGCGAAGCAGGGTGGTCTTTCCGCACCCGCTTGGCCCCAGCAGGGACACCATTTCGCCCCACCCCACCTCGAGGCTGCACTCTTCGATCACGGTGGTCCCCTCGAACGACTTGGACACGTCCTGCACCGACAGCAGGGGAACCGGGGGGTCAAGGGCCATGAAAATGTAAGGCTACCCTAATTCGGGCGCTCGGCTAGTTGCGAGGGACCTCGTTCCAAGGGATGGCTTTGTCCACTCGGGGCTCGCCGGGGAGGCCGAGAATCTGCTCGCCCAGGATGTTGCGCATGATCTCGGTGGTGCCGCCCTCGATTGAGTTGGCCCGGGACCGCAGGAAGGCGTGGCCGATCCCGCTCTCGGCCCCGGTTTCCGACACGATGTCGGGCCGGCGGAAGGTGTAGTCGAAGTCCACTGAGCCAGCCGGCCCCTGAAGGTTCACGCACTCCTCGAAGATGGACTTGTTCAGCTCGGCGTGGATGGCCTTGGCCACCGAGCCCTCGGGGCCGGGGTTGCCGGCCCGGCGGTTCTGGGAGGCCCGCATGTTGGTGAGCCGCAGGGTCTCGGCTTGGCTCCACAGCCTCATCACCCGGTCTAATCGTGCTGAGGTGCGCTGCTCATCGGGCAGCCCGGCCCACACCTGCACCAGCTCGGCGATGCTGCCGGAGCCCCGCTTGGGCGAGCCTCCGCCCCCGATTACTGCGCGCTCGTTCATCAGCGTGGTGAGCGACACCCTCCAGCCCTCGCCCTCCTCGCCGATACGGTCGGAATCAGGCACCCGAACGCCGGTCATATAGACCTCGTTGAACTCGGCCTCGCCGGTGATCTGGCGCAGCGGGCGAACCTCTACTCCTTCGGCGTGCATATCGAGGGCGAAGTAGGTCATGCCCTTGTGCTTGGGAGCGTCGGGATCGCTGCGGGTCACCAGCATTCCCCGGTCGGCCAAGTGGGCAAGCGTGTTCCACACCTTCTGGCCGTCGATTGTCCAGATGTCGCCGTCTCGGACCGCTCGGGTAGCCAGACCAGCGAAGTCGCTGCCCGCGCCCGGCTCGGAGAACAGCTGGCACCAGCGCTCCTCGCCGGTGAACATGGGTCGCAGAAAGCGGCGTTTCTGCTCAGCGGTCCCGTGGGTCACGATGGTGGGCCCGGCCAGGGTGAAGAAGAAGATGCCCGGATCGGCCGACACGGCGCCCGCGTCGCGCAGCCGCCCCTCGATGTGGCGCTGGAATCGGGGGGCCAGTTCAAGGCCGCCGAACCCCACCGGGAAGTGGACCCAGGCCAACCCGGCGTCGTACTGGTAGCCGCGGAACTCCTCCACCGACATGGTGGTCGGATCGTGCTCGGCCAAAAGGGCATCTATAGCGTCGTCGACTTCTTGGGGGATGGCGTCGGTGCTCACAGGGCCAATCTAGCTTTCAATTCCTTGAAGCAGGCCATCGACTGGCGAGCAACTGCCTCGGGCTCAAGGGCGTTCAACTCGTCGGAGAACACCTCGATGGCAACTGGGGCGTCGACGCCTCTGCCGGCCAGATCGGCCAGCAGCCCGGCTATGTTCCCGTGCCCGTCGCCGGGCATCAGGCGATGGTGGATGCACTCGTGGGCAACCTCGTCGGGGGTTTGCCCACCCACAGGATCCGGGCCGGTGTCGCCTGTCTGAATAGCCTTGATCGTGGCCGGATCGATGGCGCTGTCCACCTGGCCCCGCTCCGGTCCCCGCCACAGATGCCATGTATCCAACAGCAAACCGGCGTTGGGCCGGTCGGCCCGCTCCACAATCTCAGCCGCCACCCGGTGGTGGTCCAACGGCGACCAGGAGAACGGCTCGATCAAGGCCAAAATGCCGTGTTCGACGGCCTGGTCGGCGATCTCGGCCAGAGTGGATGCGGCCTGGTCAAGGTGTTCGCCCGGCTGCCAGTCGGAATGTTCCAACACGGTGATCGACCGGGCGCCCAGAGCGGCGGCCGCAGCCACCGCGTCCTCAGCGCCCTCGGGGCTTCGCATGGTCATCACCACCCCGTCGTACTCGGCGACCCGAAGATTCAATTCGTGCAACAGACTCACGATGGCTGCGTCGTCCCATCCCCGCTCATGCAGCTTGCGGTGCTCCCACCCGTAGATCGACAGGCGGGCGAAGCCGGCGGCCGACGCGGCCCGGGCCTTCTCATCCCACGGCACTCGGCCCAGCGTGCCGGTGCACAGGTAGGGGGGATGAGGCATGGCCCGAGATTAGGCCGGTTGCACTACCGTGCTCCCATGGAGTTCGACGCCCGTGACCCAGCACACGAGATTGATGGAGTCCCGTTTCACACGCTGGCCCGCATCCGCGACGAGCAGCCCATCTGCCCGTCGCCCAAGGGCGGCTGGTATCTCTCCACCCGACGCCACATCGATACCGCCCTCAAGGAGGTGGAGACCTTTGTGGCCGATCTGGCCCCGATGGCGGGACTGCCCGGCACCGAGGTAGTTCCGCCTGAAGAGCTTTTCCTGAGCGAGATTCCCGAGCCCCGCCACGGACGCATTCGCCGGCTGTACAACTCCAACTTCGCCCCCCACCGGCTGCGCAACACTGAGGAGTTCGTCACCCGAACCTGCCACCGCCTGCTCGACCCGATGCTGGCCGCTGGTGAGGGCGATCTGCACGCGGGCTACGCCATGCCAATTCCCAGTGCCACGCTGGCCGACCTCATGGGGCTTCCCTCCGAGGCAGGGGACAAGTTCATGGGCTGGTCGTTCGACGGCACGCTTATGCAGCGCCCGGGCACGCCGGGGATCGATCCAACCGGGCCGCCGATCCTCGACTATTTCCGAGGGGCGCTGGCTGAGCGCCAGGCATCGGCAGCGGCAGGAGAGGATCGGCCCCACGACGTGATCATCGGGCTGATGAACGCCGAGATCGACGGGGTGCCGTTGAGCGACGCCGAGATCGTCACCCAGCTTCAGTTCATGGTGATGGCCGGGGTCCACACCACCCGGGCGCTGCTGGTGCACCTGGCCCACCGGCTGCTGCGAGAACGGGATCTGTTCGAACAGGTGACCGCCGATCGCGATTTGGTGGCCCCTCTGGTGGAGGAGTCGCTGCGCCACGATGCCCCGGTGCAAGCCACCACCCGCCGCTGCACCCACAGGGTTGAGCTCGACGGGGTGGAGATGCAGGCTGGCGATTGGATTGAGGTGGGCATCGGCTCGGCCAACCGGGACGAGACGGTGTACGACGACCCCGACGTGTTCCGATTGGACCGGAACGACCCCCGCGATCACCTGGGGTTCGGCGGCGGTCCCCACATCTGCCCCGGCGCCACCCTGGCCCGCGTCGAGGCATCGTGCGCGGTCAACGTGCTGTGCGACCGGGTGGCGGAGATGTCAGTTGTCGATGGGGCGACTTACCCGCCGCTGCCCGGTGGCATGTCGCACCTGCCCATCCCGGCCAAGCTCAAGGCGAAGTAGCCCTAGTCGGTCCGAGGCCGGGTCTCGGCCAGTTCGGCGATGTAGGCCAGTTCCTCGTCGGTGTCGGCCCGGATGGTGAGGCCGGTGGCTTTGGTGTCGCACCAGCGGGCAAAGCGCTCCTTGATGCGCTGGCGGGAGCCGATCAGCGCCCCGTCGTCGATGTACTCGTCGGGCACCGCGGCCACCGCCTCGTCCCGGCGTCCGGCCATGAACAGCTCCTGGATGCGCTCGGCGGCCTCCCCGAAGCCCCGTCGCACCATGGCGTCGCGGTGGAAGTTGTACTCCCGAGTGCCGTAGCCCCCCACCAAAAAGGCGAACTGGGGCTTGGCCGAGTCGATGGCTCCCTGCACGTCGTCGGTGATCGACACCCGGGCCCCGGCTTGGATCTCGATGTCGTCCCAGGAGCGCCCGGCCCGGTTGAGCCCTTTCTGGATCGCTTCCGTGTAGAGGTGGGCGCTGTCTGGGGTGTAGCCCAGCGGCAGCCACCCGTCGGCCAACTCGGCCATCAGAGCGGTGTTGGCCGGCCCGCCGGTGGCCAAGAACACGGGGATTTCGGGGTTCATGTGCAGGATCGACTTGAGCGGCTTGCCGATGCCCAGCGCGCCATCGCCGACATACGGCAGCCTGATCTGCGACCCGTCGTGGGTTACCGGACCCTGGCGGGCGAACACCTTTTTGATGATGGACACGTAGTCGCGCAGCAGGGCGTTGGGCTTGCCCCACGGCTGGCCGTACCACCCCTCCACGATCTGGGGGCCCGACAGGCCCAAACCGCAGATGGCCCGCCCCGGCCCGGCCAGGGCCTCCAGGGTGCCGAACTGCATGGCGGCGGTCACCGCCGGTCGGGCCGCCACCTGGCACACCGCGGTGCCCAGCCGGATGTGGCGGGTGTGGGCTGCGATCCAGGCCAGCGGGGTCACAGCGTCCATTCCGTAGATCTCCGCCGACCACACCGAGTCGTACCCCAGGCGCTCGGCCAGCTGGATCCTGGCCAGAGGAATCTCCGGCTGGGCCTGGTTCCAAACGTCTACCGCTATCCCCAGTTTCATATGCTCGCACTATCCCACTCCCAGTGGCAGGTGGGTGAATTGGCAGAGGGTAGAATTCGGCGGTGCCTACCAAGTTCTTGCACTCGTTCACGCCGCCCGCCGCCGACGAATTCGTCACCATTGTGCGAGCCGAGGGCTGCACGCTGTGGGACGACCAGGGCAAGCGATATCTAGATGCCCTGGGCAGCCTGTGGTACTGCCAGGTGGGCCACGGCCGGACCGAGATCATCGACGCGGTGGCCGACCAGATGCGGCTGCTGGACGCCTACCAGACCTTCGCCCCGTTCACGAACCAGCCGGCCGAGGAGCTGGCCTCGATGGTGGTGGAGCGGTCGCCGCTCAGCGACGGCCGGGTGTTCTTCTGCGGGTCGGGCTCTGAGGCGGTGGACTCCGCGCTGAAGATCGCCCGGGCAGTACACCAGCTCCGAGGCGAGCCCGACCGCCAAGTGGTCATCCGGCGCACCGACGCCTATCACGGCACCAACTTCGGGGGCACCTCGGCCCAGGGCATCGCCGGCAACCGGGAGGGCTGGGGCGACCTGGTGCCCCACTTTGTGGAGGTGCCCCGCGACGACATCGAGGCGGTGAGCACCACCATGGCGGCCCACGAGGGGCGGGTGGCCGCGATCATCACCGAGCCCATGCAGGGCGCCGGGGGCGTGTACCCGCCGTCTGACGGCTATCTCGAGGGGCTGCGACGCCTGTGCGACCAACACGGCGCGCTGCTCATCATGGACGAGGTGATCTGCGGCTTCGGCCGAATTGGATCGTGGTTCGGGGCTCAGCACTACGGCATTACCCCCGATCTGATGACGTTTGCCAAAGGGGTCACCTCCGGCTATTTGCCGGTAGGAGGGGTGATTTGCAGCCGAGCGGTGTGCGATGTGCTGGAGCAGCCCGGCTGGATGCTCCGCACTGGGTACACCTACTCCGGGCACCCCACCTGCATGGCCGCCGGGGTGGCCAACTTGGCCCTCATGGACAAGGAACAACTGGTGGCCCGAGTGCCTCATCTGGCTGCCAAGCTCACCGAGGGACTGGCCGCGCTCGAGGCCGACGGGCTCATCCAGGGCTACCGGGGGACCGGGGCGGTGTACGGCGCGGAGTTGGGCTACGACGCGGCCGCCACCAGGATGCGGCTGCTGGAAGCTGGCGTGGTGGTGCGCCCCATCGGCACCGCATTGGCCATCTGCCCGCCTCTGGTGATCACCGACCACGAGATCGGCATCCTGTTCGACACCATGGCCGACGTGTTGTCCAACGGGCCTGGCTAGGGCGAAGCGCTCAGCCGATCACCTGGCCGGCGTCCACCCGGATCTCCTGGCCAGTCAACCCCCGGCTCCGCTCGGAGGCCAGAAACAGCACCGCCTCCGCGATGTCCTCTGGGTCGACGTGGCGGTTCAGAGCTGCGGCCCGGGCCGCTTGATCCGACACCTGCTGGGCGGTCTTGTTGGTTTGCTTGGCGATGTTGTCCCACAGCCGGTCGAGGTTGTCGCCGGTGATATAGCCCGGCGTGACGATGTTCACCCGAATGTTGTGGTGGCCCAGTTCTCGGGCCATGACCATTGACGCGGTCTGGAGGGCGGACTTGGTGGAGGTGTAGATGGCCATCTTCTCGGGCACCGAGTGGGTGCTGAGGGTGCCGATCTGCACAATAGAGCCCCCGCCGACTGCCTTCATGTGCTCGGCGGCCCGGCGGCTCACCTCCAGGGTGCCGATCACATTTAGCTCGAATGAATAGCGATAGTCGCCCCAGTCGATGTCGGCCACCGCAGCGCGGGCTCCGCCCGCAGTGGCCACGTTGACCACCGCATCCACCCGACCCAGCTCCGCCGCCGCGGCGTCGGCCAGGGCCGCGGCCGAATCGTGGTGCGCTATGTCGGTGGGTACTGCGAGCACCCTTTGTCCGGTGGCCTGGGCTACTTCAGCGGCCAGCTCTTCCAATGGTTCTACCCGGCGAGCGGCCAATGCCAGGTCGGCGCCGTCGGCGGCCAATGCCAGCGCACACGACCGCCCCACCCCCGGACCTGCCCCGGTGATGATGGCCACCTTGCCCGTGAGGGAGCGATCCGAGACCACTTACTCAGTTTCTGGCAGGTCGGGGACCCAGCTGGCGCCGTTGATGTGGCTGCCGCCGTCCACATAGAGCGTGTTGCCGGTTAGGTACTGGGCCTCCTCAATCGACAAGAAAAGAGCCACCGGAGCGATGTCGCCCTCGGGATCGCCCATCCGGCCCATGGGGTTGGCCGCCTCGGCGTTGCGGATCAGATCAGGCATCATCTGCTCCACCCGGCGAGCCGACGCCGTCTTGGCCCCCGGACAGATCACGTTCACCACGATGCCGTAGGGCGCCCACTCCCGGGCCGCGGTGCGGCTCAGCGTCCGCAGCGCCTCCTTGGCGCAGTTGTACTCCAGCGTTCCCATGTGGGCGTTCACCCCGTTGAGCGAGCACAGGTTCACGATCCGGCCGTACTGCTGATCCCGCATGGGTCGGAAAGCGGCCTGCATGGCCCACAACGGCCCGTACAGGCCCACGTGCATGGCGTCGTTCATGAGCTGGTCGGTTTTGATCTCCACCCGGCTCAGCTCTCCACCGCCCCAGGCGTTGTTGATGAGCACATCCAGGCGGCCCCAGTGGCCGACTGCGGCATCCACCATGGCCGTCACCTCGTCCTTGTCGGCCACATCTGCCCGCATAGCCCGGGCATCGGCGCCGAACTCGTCTCGCAGTTCGCCGGCCACCCGCTCAGCGGCCTCCCCGTCGATGTCGGTGACCAGCAGCATTGCTTCCTCGGCGGCGAACCGGCGGCAGATGCCGTAGCCGATGCCGTCGGCGCCGCCGGTGACCACCGCCACCCGATCAACCAGTTGTCCCATGGTCTCGCTCCCTTTCGATGTTGATTGCGTGGGGTTAGAAGGCGATAACCGAGCGCAGGGTCTTGCCGGCCTTCATGGCCGCGTAGCCGTCGTTCACCTCGTCGAGGCCGATGGTGGCCGACACCATCTCGTCCAGCTTTAGCCGTCCGTCGAGGTACAGGTCGATGAACTTGGGCATGTCCAGGCGGAAGCGGTTGCCGCCCATCAGCGACCCTTGGAGCTTCTTCTCGCTCAAGATGATCTCCCCGCCAGGGATGGTCACCTGGCTGGTCATGGGCAGCATCCCAATGACCGTGGCCGTGCCGCCGATGCCGATCATGGCCCAGGCTTGCTCGGCGGTGGCCGACAGGCCGATGGCCTCGAACGAGTAATCGGCGCCGCCCCCGGTGATCTCGTGGACGGCGGCCACCGGATCGGTCTCCGAGGCGTGTACCGTGTGGGTGGCGCCCAGCGTGCGGGCCGTCTCCAGCTTCGATGCCACCAGATCCACCGCGATGATCGGCGTGGCCCCCACGATGCGGGCGCCCTGCACCGCCGACAGCCCGATGCCGCCGCAGCCGATCACCACCACGCTGGATCCGGCGGGCACCGCCGCGGTGCGCATCACCGCGCCCAGCCCAGTGGTGACCCCGCAGCCGATCAGCGCGGCCCGGTCGAGGGGCATCTCGTCGCGGATCTTGACCACCGCCCGCTCGTGTACCAGAAGCTCCTCGGCGAACGAGCCCAGCCCGGCGAAGGCCGTGCAGCCCCGGCCGTCGTCGAACCGCAGCGACGGGGTGGGGCGGCCCGAACGCATGGAGTCGGCGTCGAGGCACGGTAGGGCTTGCCCTCAAGGCAGGTGCGGCACGCCCCGCACCACATCGACACGCAGGTTATGACGTGGTCGCCGGGTTTCACGTAGGTCACGTCTTCGCCCACCGCGGCCACCACCCCGGCCGACTCGTGGCCCATCACCATCGACTGCGAGATGGGCCAGTGCCCGTCCATGAAGTGCAGGTCGGAATGGCACAGTCCGGCGTGGGAGGTGTTGATGAGCACCTCGTTGGCATTGGGCTTGTCGACGGTCAGGTTCTCGACCACCAGGTCGCCAGGGCTGGAATGCAATACGGCGCCGCGCATGGGGTTCTCCTCGGATTCGGCTCGGGGGAAGAGTAAGCGCGACAGCCCCAACTCGCAGTGTCCGGGCGGCAAGACTGGCTGTTGGGGCTCCCGGGGGCCACGACTCAAGCCTCACCGAGCCTCTTGAACTCCCCGGGGGCCACGACTCAAGCCTCACCGAGCCTCTGGTGCCGGCAGCGGGGCGTTTGTGGCC
>JAPYOG010000192.1 GCA_028278785.1 Candidatus Poriferisocius anaerobius
GGGTGTCGGTCTGGGCGTGGGTTGTGCAGTCGGTTGGGGTGTGGGTTGTGCAGTCGGTTGGGGCGTGGGCTGTGCTGCTTGGTGTGATGCGTGGTTCTCGTCATGTACCGTGCGGGTGCGGGTTTCATAGTTGTACACGACTCTGATGCGGTTCTCATAGTTGTAAACAGTGCGGGTACGGGTCTCGTAGTTATACACGGCTCGGGCGCGGTTCTCATAGTTGTAAACCGCCATTGTTCGGGCGAACGGCGCAACCCGAATCCATGCACAGCCATACCATCCACAACGGTTCTCGTAGTTGTACACGGCAATTGTTTGAGTGAACGGCGCAATCCGAACACGGTAGATTTCGATGAACGGTTGAACCCGCACTCGTTCTTCCTCTTCGAATGGCGCGACTCTCACACGGTAGATTTCGATGAACGGAGGCACCCGAACTTGATAGGTCTCAGTTGTCGGTTCGTGGGCTTCAGCAGCCGGTGTCGACACGGAGGTAGGCACCAGGACAGATGCAAGCACCGAAAGGCAAATAGCCAGAAAAACGACGCGTCGTTCCATCGGCCGTTGCAGCATCCGCTAGAGGATCTGCGACAGGAATAGCCGGGTGCGTTCTTCGCGGGGGTTGGTGAAGAAGTGTTCGGGTTCGCCGACCTCGACAATCTCGCCGTCGGCCATGAAGATCACTCGGTCGGCGGCCTCGCGGGCGAAGCCCATCTCGTGGGTGACCACGATCAGGGTCATGCCTGTTTTGGCCAGCTCAAGAATCACCTCGAGCACTTCGGAGATCATCTCGGGGTCGAGGGCGGAAGTGGGCTCGTCGAACAGCATGATCTTGGGCTGCATGGCCAGCGACCGGGCGATGGCCACCCGCTGCTGCTGGCCGCCGGAGAGCTGGCCGGGGAATTTGCGGGCCTGCTCGGGAATCTTGACCCGCTCCAACAGCTCCATGGCACGGTCTTCAGCCTGCTTCTTGGGCATCTTCAGCACTTGGCGGGGCCCAAGGGTGATGTTGTCTATGACGGTGAGGTGGGGGAACAAGTTGAATTGCTGGAAGACCATGCCGGTTTCCCGGCGGATGAGTGCGATGTTGCGCACATCATCGGTGAGTTCTACTCCGTCCACAACAATCCGACCGCGGTCGTGGTGTTCCAGCCGGTTGATGCAGCGGATGAGGGTGGACTTCCCCGATCCAGACGGTCCTATAACTACCACGACCTCGCCAGTTCCCACATTCATGTCGATGTTGGAGAGGGCTTGGAAGGTCCCGAAGAACTTGTCCACGCCGGCCATTTCGATGATAAGGCTCCGGCCGCCTATCTGGGTGGCGTCGCTGTTGACGCCAGGAGTTGTAGTCGGTGTGTCTGTCATCGTTCTCCCACTCCGAGGTGGCGCTCGAGGCGCTGGCTTTCTTTGGATATGGTGTAGCTGATGGCCCAGTAGGCGAAGGCCACGAAGACCAGGGTTTCTGGAATTGCAGTGGTTGTGAATTCCGGCTGGGAGTGGATCAGCTCGCGCGCCCGGTAGAACTCCACCACGCTGATGAAAGCGAAGAGGGTGCTGTCTTTGTACAAGCTGATGAACTGACCCACCATGGCAGGGATGACAGCCCTCAGGGCTTGGGGCAGCACGATGAGGCGTACCACAGCGGGCGGCTGGAGTCCCACAGCTTGACCCGCTTCAATCTGTCCCTTGGGTACGGCTTGCAACCCGCCCCGAACCACCTCGGCCAGATAGGCCGAACTGAAAATGGTGAAGACGATGATCGTCCGCGTCGTCAGGGAGAGCGGCGTGTCGACGTCCAGGAAAAAGTCAATGAAGATCTTGGCTATAAACAGCAGGGCGATGAACGGCACGCCCCGGAACAGTTCGATGTAGCCCACGCAGAGCCAGCGAATGGCGGGAAGCGAGGAGCGCCGCCCCACCGCAAGCAGCAAGGCCAGTGGGAACGACAAGATGATGGCCGCTCCAGAGGCCACCAAGGTGAGATACAGGCCCGACCAGTCGTCCCAGCTCACGCTGGAGGTGTCGCCGATGAGCCAGTAGATCAGCCTCACGGCGACGACTGCGGCGGCTACGGCCACAACCTGGGCTGCCCGCTTGAGCCACACCAGATCCCTGGCGGTGACAAGTCGCCCACGGCCGGACATCGGCAAGGCCATCGTCGTTCCCAAGTACCTGGTGAGATCTCTCGCGCCGGCGAGTTGGAAGGCGGCAAACGCGAACAGCGCACTCATCCACCACCACGCGTTCCCGTTTGCGCCCGAGACCACTTGGAAGGACACGATGGCCATGAATGCCGCCGAGTACCAGCAGATACGCCGGGAGGAGCGTGGTAAGCGCATGGCCCTGGCGCGCACCGCGAGCCCAACCGCGATGGTGGAAAGGGTGAACAAGGTTGGCCAAATGGTTCGGGTGAAAACGAGGATGACCGCGAGCAGCAAGAGGATGGGCCAGTAGCGGCGCAGCAAATCGAGGGGAGTGGGGCGCTGCGCCGCAACGCCGGTGTCCTCGGCCCGGTCCTGGCTTCTGGCAGTGGCCGTTCCCCAGGCCAGCCCCAGGGCCGAAGCCACTATGTACATCTGGGCCACGAGTCGCCACTGCTCATTGCGGGGGTACACGCCCATCATGAGGAGCGTGAGGTTCTTGCGCACTGCCTCCCACTGGGCGGTGACGAGTATGAAGCGTCCGCCGTAGAAGAGGAGGATTGCTCCGACCACCACGGCCACCACTGTGATCAGGGTGTTGTACCAGTTGTTGAATAGGTGCTTTTGCAGCCAGGTGCTGGGCGAGACCCGCATATCGGGCGGCAGTCGAGTTGGATCGCCCTGTGGCCTGGTCTCAGGCGGAGGCATGGTGGTGGTCATCGGATCATCGCTCTTTGAGCTGGATGGATCGGTTGTACATGTTCAACAGCGCCGACACGATGAGGTTCATGGTCAGGTACACGATCATGATTATGAGGATGAGCTGGGGAGCGGGGAAGTTGATGCCCCAAGCGGTAACAGCTACGAGGAAGAGGTCGGGGTAGGCCACGGCGAGTCCCAAAGAGGTGTTCTTGATCAGGTTGGCGCACTCGCTTATGTAGGGGGGAATGGCGATCCGCTGTGCTTGGGGCAGCACGACATGGCGGTATCGCTGGCTGGATTTGAGCGCCACCGACGTTGCCGCTTCGCCCTGGCCTTTGGGGACGGCCAGGATAGACCCGCGTATGATCTCGGCCACAAAGCTGGCCGTGTAAAGGCCCAATCCCAGGGTCAGCGCCATGTAGCCCGAGTTGGTGCTGAAACCTCCGACCACTCGCCGTCCGTTGTCCGAAACCCCAGGCCACGACCATGAGTAGGGGCCGCCCAGAGCCGCGAAGCATGCCGCCACGATCACGGCGAAGACCCCCACCGACCACAGCACGCGGTGATGGGGATTTCCGGTGGCGTTGTTGTACCGGGTCCTCCATACCCAGACTCCAGCCGCGACTGCTGCTGTTGCCAGCACCAGCAGCCAGAACAGGCCGACGTTGTCGTTCGAGCCCAGCGAGGGAATGGCCCATCGCTCGGCGCTGATGATGATCCAGTTGTTCTCTGAGCCCGGCCAGCGTCCTTGCCACGGAAAATGCCCACGGCTGACTGCCCAGGCTGGAAACGGGCCGTAGGTAAACAGGGCGGCGCCGAAAAAGATGATGACGACCAGCGGCGGAATGTTGCGCAGGCTCTCCACATACAGGCTCGCCCCCTTGGCCACGAGCCAGTTGGAGGAGAGGCGGGCGATGCCCACAAACAACCCCACGACAGTGGCGATGAATATGCCCACCACTGAAGCCACGGCGGTGTTTTGAAGACCTACAAGCAGCGCCTTCCAAACCGGATCGGCCACGTCAAAGCCGTACGCATCACGTAGTGCCACTCCGTAGGCAGCATCGAGGAAATCGAAGTCTTTCGGGAGGCCGACCTCGTCCATCCTCACGATGAGGTTATGGAACATCCACCGGATCAGGGCCACCACAACAACAGCGGCCAGTGCCTGTCCGGCCAGCCGGAGCACTCGCACATCGCGCCACAGAGCGGGGATGCCGGGTTCAGGGACCCGCGGATCACCGGTGGGGAGGGTCCTTTTGGTCGTGCCGTCGTGGATCGTGCGGACGCCGGCTGCCGCCATGCCCGGTGTCTGCCCGATGCGCACGGCATCGACCACCATGATGATGACAATGGCAGCGGGTGCTACCGCTATGAACACCCAGGCCAGGGCGAGTTCGGGAATGTCGCTGTAGTCGTCGAGCAGGCGCAGGCCCAGCTGCCAAATCGAGATGACTCCAACGAGTGCCAGGATCAGTGCATCGACCAGGAGCGCCAGCACTCTACGACTAGGGGGCGCGGAAGGCACTGCGGTGAGATCAGCTTGTGTGCTGGCGATATCAGCAGTGCGGCCCATAGCAGTGTGACCTAGAACTCTAGACGAGAGCAGCCCACCGGTCGGCGACCGGTGGGCTGCCCATCATTCAGTTCTGCCCGTCAGGAGACGAGCGGAGCTTGCCCTAGCGGTAGGGCGGGACGTACATGAGCCCGCCGTTGGACCAGAGGTCGTTGACGCTGCCGGCCAAGACGCCCAGCTGCGGGTAGCGGTTGAAAATCTCTTCGTAGTTGCCGACTTGCTCCACCACGTTGACTGCGAAGTCCTCGGGGAGGCCGAGACCGGGGTTGAAGCCATCTCCGCCTTGACCTTCGCCTATGAAGTTCAAGATGTTGGGGTCGGTGCCGTCGTAGCTGCCGATGTTGCCGGAGTCGAGTCCGAACTCCCAGGCTTGAACGGTGGCCATAGTGGCCCAGTTCACGACCTGCGCCCACTCCGTGTCGCCGTCACGCACCACAGTGCCGAGAGGCTCCTTGGAGATGAGCTCGGCCATGATGTGCTGGTCTGGGCCGCCTTTGCCCTCGATTTGGAACTTGAACACGCCGAGCACACTGCTGTCGGCGGTCATCGCCTCGCACTGGCCCTCTTCGTAGGCCGGCACCAAGGTGTCGAAGCCCTCGAAGGTGACCGGGTTGAACCGGATGCCCCGGGCGGCGAACACCGCGGTGAGGTTCAGCTCGGTGGTGGTCCCGGTGCTCACGCAGATGTTTGCGTCTTCCAAGTCGTCCAGCGTGGTGAAGCCGGTGGAAGCCGGCACCATGAGGCCTTGGCCGTCGTAGTAGGTGGTGAACAAGAAGTTGGCGCCCTCGTTGCCGTCACGGGTGGCCGTCCATGTGGTGTTGCGGTTCATCACCTCGAACTGGCCCGAGGCCAGAGCGGTGAACCGCTCGGCGCTGGTGACAGGCACGATCTCAACGGCATCGGCATCGCCGAAGACGGCGGCTGCCACGACCCGGCACATGTCGATGTCGAAGCCCTCGTATTGGCCCTCGTCGTTCAGCAGCGCGAAGCCGGGAACGTCGTCGCGGGAGCCGCATCGCACATGGCCGCGGTCCAGCACAGCTTGCAGGGTTCCGCCGTCTTGGATGAGATCGACGGTGGCTTCCGGGGCCTCAGGGGCCTCGGGGGCTGCCGCGGTGGCTTCGGGGG
>JAPYOG010000193.1 GCA_028278785.1 Candidatus Poriferisocius anaerobius
GGCCTACCCGCAGCCCCATCACCGAATGGCCGGCCGTGTCGGCGGTGGGCGCGGATTCGCCCACCGCCCGCAGGGCCAGCCCCAAGCGCGTGCGGGTCAGCACGAACCAGACGGCCAAACCCAGAATCGCCGACAAATACACAACCGGAGGCTGGTCGAAGAGGATCTCCCCGAACCAGGGGATGTCGGCCAGCCCCGCGATTCCCAGATCGGTGAACTGGGTTTCCGGCCTCTCCCCGACCACGTTGCGACCCACATAGGCGGCCAGCCCCAGACCGCCGATGGTGAGGGCCAAGCCCGACACCACCTGATCGGCCCCCAACACCACGCTCACCAGGCCATGGAATCCGCCCACCAGCGCTCCCACGGCAGCGGCGGCGAAAAACGCCGCCCAGGGGCTGCCGGTTTCCAGGCCGACCATGAACCCGCTCACCGCCCCCATCGTCATCATTCCCTCGACCCCGAGGTTCAGCACCCCGGCCCGTTCAGCGATCAGCTCTCCCAGCGCGGCCAGGAACACCAGCGTGGCGAACTGCACCGTGGCCGCAAACAACCCGATCAAAGCGGCCTCAGACATCAGGGGCGCCCACAGATTGATCCGGTGCTTCGCGGTCTTCGGCGGAGGAGTCTGCGGGATCCAACTCTTCGCGGTCTTCGGCGGAGGAGTCTGCGGGGTCCAGCTCTTCGCGGTCTTCGGCGGAGGAGTCTGCGGATGGGCCTGCCCAGCGAATCCGGTAGTTGAAGAACACCACCGCCACCAGAGCCCCGAACAGGATCATCGCCTGCAATATGTCGGATATGGCCGAGCTGACCCCCAAGGTCTGGATGCTCTGGCCGCCAACCTGCACGGCCCCGAACACAAAGGCCACCACCGCCACACCCGAGGGGCGCATGAGGGCCAGCGCGGCCACGATGATGCCGGCGAACCCGTAGCCGTTGGACAGCCCCGACTCCAGCCGGGTGGCCGATCCGGCGAGCTGCACCGCTCCGGCCAGCCCGGCGATTCCGCCCGACAGCAGCAGCGCCGTCAGCACTTTGCGGCGCAGCGAGATACCGGCGTAGCGGGCGGTGTCGGGCGACGAGCCCGCTAGACGCAGCTCATAGCCCCAGGCAGTGCGGGACACGGCAACAGAGAAAACGATCAGCAGCCCCAGAGCGATCAGAGTTCCGACGTTGGCCCGACCGAACAGGCCGGGCAGCGACGCCTGCTCCGGTATGGGCTCGATGACCGCAAAGCCGAAAGAGTCGGGATCCTTCCACGGGCCGGTCTCCAGCCACTCCACCACCCGGATGGCTACGTACACCAGCATCAGGGTGGTGATGATCTCGCTAACCCGGAGATGGGACCGGGCCAGCGCCGGGCCGATCATCAGCGCCATGCCCCCGGCAATGCCGGCCACCACCATGAGGGCGATGAGCAGCGGGCCGGAGAGCCCGTCGGCCATCATGGCCACCCCGGTGGCGGCGATAGCGCCGGCCATCATCTGCCCCTCGGCCCCGATGTTCCACAACCCCATCGATCCGGCCACCGCCACCGACAGCCCGGTCAGCGCGAGGGGTGTGGCGCGCTCGAGGGTGCGGGAGAGGGAGTCGGCGCCCACGAACGCCGACTCGAACATGCGCTCGTACACCTCGGCCGGGCTGTGGTCGGACACCAGCAGCAATATGGCCCCCAATACGAGGGCCACAACGATGCCCACGAAGAACCCCGCGGCCTGAGTGGCGGGCATCACCCGATCGCGCCGGACAAGGACTGGTCGGATCATGTCGGCGGTCTCCCCGCCATGGCCGCTCCCAGGATCGTCCGCGGGGTGACGTCTGGGCCGTATTCGCCCACAACCCGGCCCTCATACATGACCAACAGGCGATCTGACAGGGCCAGCAGCTCGTCGAGGTCCTCCGACACCAGCACCACCGCAGTGCCCGTCTCGAGCTGGCCGATGAGGATGTCACGAACGTTGGCGACGGCACCCAGGTCGAGACCCCGGGTCGGGTAGGCGGCGATCACCACGGCTGGATTCTGGCTCAGCTCCCGGGCCAGGATCACCTTCTGGATGTTCCCGCCCGACAGGATGCTCACCGGCAGGTTGCGGCTGCCGCCCCTGATGTCGAAGTCGGCCCTCAGACCCTCCTCCAGCGCTCGGACCGCCGACCTCGACATCACGCCGCGCCTGCTCAGCGGCTCCTTCCAGTAGCTCTTCATGCAGAGGTTCGCGCCGATATCGAGACCGGACGCGACGCCCACGGCCCGCCGGTCCTCGGGTATGTGGGCGATCCCGATCTCGATCAGATCACGGGGGGACATGCCGGTGACGTCGATGGCGCCGGCAGAGTCGCCCGGGTCCCCGCCGGACGCTCCAACCGGCCGCTGGAGCCTCACCGTCCCCGACTGAACCGGCTTGAGTCCGGCCAGAGCCTCGACCAACTCCCGTTGGCCGTTGCCCGCGATCCCGGCGATGCCGAGTATCTCCCCCTCATGGACTGCTGCATCGAATGAGTCGACCGCCACTCTGCCGTCCCGGTTGGTGAC
>JAPYOG010000194.1 GCA_028278785.1 Candidatus Poriferisocius anaerobius
CGCCCGGCGTATGGCGGCCACCGCCGCCCGCACCGCGGACCACAGCTCCTCGCTCTCGGCGCCGGTGAGGTCGGCGAGGTCGGCAACCGCCCGATTGGGGACCACCATAAGGTGGCCGCTGCCGTAGGGGTGGGCATTGAGCACCGCGAAGCAGGTGTCGCCGCGCCACAAGATGCCGGTTTCCTCGTCGGGTTCGGGAGCAGCCAGGATGCGCTCGAACAGCGTTTCGCCCCCCCCTTCGGGGCGCTCGGCGCCGAGGCTGGCCACATACCGGCTGCGCCATGGGGCCCACAAGCGCTCGAGCATCAGCGGTGGTCGTCCACGTCGCGGGCCAGCCGGAGGGCGAAGTCCTCCAACGGCACGCCCCGCTCGTCGCCGTCGCCGCCACGGGCGTTCACCCCGACTGTGCGGTGGGCCGCGTCGTCGTCGCCCACCACCAGCACATAGGGCAGCTTCTGGAGCTTGGCCGCCCGGATTCGCCGGCCCAGCGGCTCCTGGGCGTCGACCACTTGCACTCGGAACCCGTCTCGGCTCAAACGGGCCTCCACCTCGGCGGCATAGTGGCAGTGGGAGGCGGCCACCGGCAAGATGACCGCTTGCACCGGGGCCAGCCAGGCGGGAAAGGCGCCCCCGTAGTGCTCGATGAGCACTCCGAAGAAGCGCTCGATCGATCCCATCAGCGCCCGGTGAATCATCACCGGGCGGTGGCGGCCTCCGTCGGCGCCCGCATACTCCAGGTCGAATCGCTCGGGGAGCTGGAAGTCGACTTGGATGGTGGAAAGCTGCCAGCTCCGCCCGATGGCGTCGCGCACGTCCACGTCTATCTTGGGCCCGTAGAAGGCGCCCCCTCCCTCGTCCAGCTCGTATTCGAGCCCGGCAGCCTCCAAAGCCCCCTGAAGCGCCTCGGTGGCCATTTCCCACTCGGCATCGCCCCCTATCGACTTATCCGGGGGACGGGTGGCCAGCCGGGCATCGAAGGAGTCGAAGCCGAAGGCCCGCAGCACCGACAGCACGAACGCCACCAGCGAGGCGATCTCGGCCGGGGCCTGCTCCGGGGTGGCGAAGATGTGGCTGTCGTCCTGGGTGAATCCCCGGGAGCGCATCAGCCCGTGTACCGCTCCCGACAGCTCGTAGCGATACACCGTGCCAAGCTCGAACATGCGGATGGGCAGGTCGCGATAGGAGCGCAGGCTGCTCTTGTAGATCAGGACATGGAACGGGCAGTTCATGGGCTTGGGGTGATAAGCCCCGCCGTCCAATTCCATGGGCGGGTACATGCTCTCGCGGTAGAAGTCCAGGTGCCCGCTGGTCTCCCACAGCTCGGAGCGGGCGATATGGGGGGTGAACACGAGCTCATAGCCGCCCTCGTCGTGGCGGCGGCGGCTGTAGTCCTCGATGACACGGCGCACCGCCGCCCCCTTGGGATGCCAGACCGCCAGCCCCGGCCCCAGCTCGGCGGGCCACGACAGCAGGTCGAGCTCGCGGGCCAGGCGGCGGTGGTCGCGCTTTTCCGCCTCGGCCAGCCGGTGCAGATGGGAGGCCAGGTCTTTGCCGGTGGCCCAGGCAGTGCCGTAGACGCGCTGAAGCGAGGGACGGCCGGCGTCGTGCCGCCAGTAGGCCCCGGCCACGCTCATAAGCTTGAAGTGCCCGAGCCGGCCGGTTGACGGAACATGGGGCCCGCGGCACATGTCGATGAAGGCGT
This sequence comes from Candidatus Poriferisocius anaerobius, assembly GCA_028278785.1. GTDB lineage: Bacteria > Actinomycetota > Acidimicrobiia > Acidimicrobiales > Bin134 > Poriferisocius > Poriferisocius anaerobius. The sequence goes on from JAPYOG010000194.1 coordinate 1,703, forward strand.
CGGAGTTGCGGTAGTAGCTGATCTGCCCATCGCCCGCCACCTCCGCAGCCATCTCGTCGGCGGCCTGCTGGTCTTCGGGAGTCGCGGCCATTGCCACTGTTTCTATGATCTCCCGCTTGTAAGGATGGTCGGCGAACAGCTCGAGCCCATCGGCCACCGACACCTCGTGGCGCTCGAAGGGCTGGTCGGCGGCGACTATCTCCCGCATCCGTGCCTCGATGGCCTCGAGCGCATCCTCGCTTATGGTGGCCCCATCGGGAAGGTCGAAGTCGTAGTAGAAGCCGTCTTGTATGGGAGGGCCGACTGCATATGTTGCGCCGGGATAGAGATCCAAAACCGCCTGGGCCAGGACATGGGCGGTGGAATGGCGCAGAACGGTGAGCCCGGCGTCGCTGTCGGCGGTGATGATCGACACCTGCTGGCCCTCGGACAGCGGAGCGCTGAGATCCACCTCCTCACCGTCCACCTCGGCAACGAGAGCGGCCTTGGACAGGCCGGGGCCGATTTGCGCGGCCAAGTCCCCCGCTGTGGCGCCGTGGGGAAGCGAGCGCCTGCTGCCGTCGGGGAGGGTGATGCTGATGCCGGCCATTGCTGGGCAATCTACCCTTCCGCCTGGCCGCGCCCCGGCCTCATTTGGCGGCGGCAACGGCTCACAGGCGAACTCCCAGCAGGGCAGCGGCAGGGGCGATGGCGCCGACAGCGGCGGCTTGGTCGATGGCGGCGACTGCCGAGACGGTGTCCAAGTCGTCGTCCAGGCAGGCCCGCACCCGGTCCAGCACCGTCGCATCTGCGTCCGGCCCGCCGTCGGGCGCTGCGAGCCAGGCGTCGAGCCGCTTGGTGGCAGCGGGCATGATCGAATCGTCCCACTCCCAGGAATCCCGATAGTGGTGGGCCACGATGGCCAGCCGAACCGCTCGGGGATCGTGCTCTTTCAGCAGGTCGGAGACGAACACCAGGTTGCCCAGAGACTTGGACATCTTGTCCCCGTCCATCCGCACCATGGCCTGGTGCATCCAGTGGCGCACGAACGGCCGGCCGGTCACCGCCTCCGACTGGGCGGCCTCGCACTCGTGGTGGGGATAGACCAGATCGGACCCTCCGCCGTGCAAATCCACGGTTTCGCCCAACTCCCGCATGGCCAGAGCGGAGCACTCGATGTGCCAACCGGGACGACCCAGACCCCATCGTGAGTCCCAGGCCGGCTCGTCGGGCGCCGCCCTCTGCCACAGCACGAAGTCGAGGGGGTCCCGCTTGTTGGGATCGTCGGGGTTCCCCCCATGCTCGGCGGCCAGAGACAGCATGGCGCCTCGGTCCAAGTTGCTGATCTGGCCGAAACCCTCGAAGGCAGAGACGTCGAAGTACACCGAGCCGCCCGACTGGTAGGCATAGCCCCCGTCGAGCACCAGTCCGATCATCTTGCGGATGTCGGCGATGGCCGAGGTGGCCCGGGGCTCCGACCAGCACGGCAGCATGCCGAGGGCTTCCATGTCGGAGTCGAACCGGGCGGTCTCCGCGGCGGCCAAGTCCAGATAGTGGACCCCGATCTCACGGGCTTTGCGCAAGATGTCGTCGTCCACATCGGTGATGTTGCGGACACAGCGGGTCTCGTGGCCCCGGTCGCGCAGCCGCCGCTGGAGCACGTCATATGCCACATAGGTGGCTGCATGGCCCAGATGGGTCGCGTCGTAGGGAGTGATGCCGCAGGTGTACATCGTTACCACCGGCCCCGGCTCGAACGGCACCAATGCACGGCGCGCGGTGTCGTAGAGCTGCATCGAAGCGGCCGAGGAGTTGGCGGCAGTCGAGATCGGGGTCCTCGACGGCATGGTTGACCGGTTCACCCGCCCTCAGGGTCCAACCCGGTGAACCGGATGGCAACCCGGGTCTTGTAGCGCAAGTTGAGCTGCAACAGCACTGCGGTGAAGGCCTCCACAGGGGCGGCGCAAGACAGCGAGCCGGCGTCGAGGGCTCGGACTCCGGGCAGTTCGGCCATGATCTCCATGGTGGTCTCAGTGGCAGCGGCATGGTCGGAGCAGACCAGCAGGTCGCTGTCCACGGGCTGGTTGAGATCGCCCAAGTCGCGCGCCGGCACATGGTGCAGCGCAGCCACAACCCGGGCTCGGGGCACCGCCGCCTGCACTTCGGCGGCTACAGAGCCTCGGGGCAAAACCAACGGCTGGAACTCACGTCCCAGCTTGACCAGGGCGTTGGCCATGCTGATCACAACTTTGCCGGCCAGATGGCCGGCAACCGATGCGGCGGTGGCTGCGGCGGCATCCCAGGGGGTGCCGACCACCACGACCTCGCAGGAAGCCGCATCGGGGTTGGCTGCACCCGCAACGGGCAGATCGCGGTCGGGCCACTCGTCCCGCAGACGACCGCAGATCTCCGCAGCCCGTCCCGCAGAGCGCGAGCCCACGACGGTGTCGAACCCCACCGATGCCAATCGCACGGCCAGAGCGCAGCCCGCTGGCCCCGTGCCTCCCAGAATGCCGATACGCATCAGCCCCACGGTATAGGAGAAGCACTGGCGTACCCACATGGACAACCGCCGGCCGGGAGACGGACTCCCGGCGCCCGCCCCGGGGCAACCCGTCTGCGCTGTCGGCCGGGGCTGGCGGAGCCGTCCCGGCGCCCGCCCCCGGACAACCTCCCCGGTTGCCTGCACGAGCCGAGTAGCCTGCTCTGTCAATGGGACTTCTGGATGGAAAACGGATTCTGATAACCGGGGTGCTCACAAACGCCTCGCTGGCCTTCGGCATCGCCTCGCTGGCCGCCGAGGAGGGGGCAGAGCTCGTGTTGACCGGAGCGGGGCGAGGCCTGAGCCTCACCGAGCGCACCGCCCGCAAGCTGGCGGGCTCGCCGACGGTGCTTCCCTTGGACGTCACCGATCCCGAGCACCCCGGCGCCCTGCGAGACGAGCTGGCCCAGCGGTGGGGATCGGTGGACGGCGCCGTTCACGCCATCGGGTTCGCCCCTGAAGTGTGCCTGGGCGACGATTTCATGGCGGCCGGTTGGGACGACGTCAAAGTGGCGCTGGAGATCTCGGCATACTCGCTCAAGACCCTGGCCGAGGTGGTGGCGCCGCTGATGGGCAAAGGCGGCTCGATTGTGGGGCTCGACTTCGACGCCACCGTGGCCTGGCCCTCCTACAACTGGATGGGGGTGGCCAAGGCCGCCTTCGAGTCCACTGCCCGCTACCTGGCCCGCTCCCTCGGCAGCCAGGGCATCCGGGTCAACCTGCTGGCCGCCGGCCCGATCCGCACTATGGCCGCTCGATCCATCCCGGGCTTCGAGGTCTTCGAGGGCTCCTGGGGCGCTCGCGCCCCCCTGGGGTGGGACGTCGAAGACAGCTCGGCAGTGGCCAAGGCCGCGGTGGCGCTGCTGTCTGATTGGTTCCCCATGACCACCGGCGAGATGGTCCATGTGGACGGCGGCTACCACGCCGTCGGCGCGTGAGGGCCCGGGGCCTGGGCGAATCGGCCTTTGCGCCTGGGTGAAGCTCCTGGGCGAATCGGCCTTTGCGCCTGGGTGGGTGAAGCTCTTGGCGGAATCCGAGAATTGCGCGGGCGCGGGAATTAGGGTATTGGCTGTTTAGTCCCTTTGCGTTAGGAGCAGAAATGGCAAACGGATCAACTGGAATGGGCATGCCCCAAGTAGGCGGAATGCTCGCCAACGTCAACAAGCGAGTCACCATCGTCGCAGTGCTGACATTGCACTGGTTCTTTTTCTGGCTCCTCAATGGCTTGGACAAGTTCCTCAACACCGACAACTTCTTCGGAGTCGACTTCAAGAACAAGCTCAAGGGCCCAGACTCCAACGGCTTGCTGTCCAACTTGGGCTTGAGCAACGCCTGGGCCGCGCCGATCGCCGTCATCGTCGGGATCATCGAACTGGTGCTGGCAATTCTTTTCTTGTCGGCCCTCGTCCAGCTCATCCGCCGGCACTCCGGCAGCGTCGAGCAGATCTCGGCCTGCATCACCCTCAGCGTGCTGTTCTTCGCGGTCTTGTCGTTCGGTGCGATCCTCTTCGGCGACCGTCCCGCCATGGAACAGCACGGCGTGTTCATCATCGCCTTGCTGGCCTCCCGCATGGTTATAGGCAAGGCTGCGGCCAAAGCCTGATCGGATCGGGCGGACCGCAGCTCCGGCTGCTACTGCGGGGCCATGCCTTGCGGGGTGGCCGGAAGCGTGCGGTCGGTTTCGTCAAACAGGTCTCCTACCAGGACTTCTAGAACATCCTCCAAGGTGACCAATCCGATGGTGCTGCCACGAGCGCCGTCGCGCACCACGGCCAAATGCCGTCGGCTGCCCTGCATAAGCGTTAACGCGCCCTCCAGCGTGGTCTCCTCGTCGATGGCGGGAACCCCCCGGATCAGCTCGCCTCCCAAGGGCTGCGCAGCCCGGTCGCCGGAGATGCGCAGAAGGTCCTTGGCGTGGACGAACCCCGCAATCCTGTCCACCGATCCGTTCTGAACCAGCACCCGGGAATGGCCGCTGGCGTTCATCACCTCGAGAACTTCAGACACGGTGGCCTGACGCTCCACCGCCACTATCTGCTCGCGGGGCACCGTCACAGCGCCCACCGGCCGGCCGGCGAGTTCTAGCGCGCTGGACAGCAGAGACCGGTCGAAATCGTCCAGATAGCCCTCTGCGGCGGAGTGCTCCACCAAGGCGGCGAACTCTTGGGCTGTGTGGGCGGCCGGAAGCTCGTCAACCGGCTCCACACCGCAAAGTCGGACCAATGCCCGGCTGATGCTGTTCAACAGCCCGATAAGCGGGCCAAAGGCAGCGGCGTAGACCCGGTGTACCGGGGCGAGCCACATGGCGGTGCGCTCGGCGCCGGCCAGGGCGATGTTCTTCGGAACCATCTCCCCCAGCACCATGTGCAGATACACCACCAGGCTCAAGGACAAGCCGAAGGAGATGGCGTGCAGCGCGCCGGAGGGGAGGTGGACGACAGATTCCAAGGCCCGCTCCACAAGACGGGCCACCGCGGGCTCGGCCACGAACCCCAGCCCCAGAGAGGCCATGGTGATGCCGAGCTGGGCGCCGGCAAGCTGCCGGTTGAGGTCGCTCATGGCGGCCAGGGTCATGCGAGCCCGGCGGTTGCCGGCCTCAGCCAGCGGCTCGATGCGGGATCGGCGGGCGGCGATAAGGGCGAACTCCACCGCTACAAACCCGGCATTGGCCAGCAAAAGGATCGCCGCTGAGGCGAGGTACAGCCCCGTCATCGGTTGGCCCCGTCGCGAGGGGGCGGGGGGCCGGAAACTCCCGGACGCAGGCGAACCGAGTCGACGCGGCGCCGGTCCACCGATTCGATCTGGAACTCCCAACCCCGGAATCGGAAGACCTCGCCGGCAACCGGGATGCGCTGGAGGTGGTCCAATATGAACCCGGCCAGGGTCTCATAGTCGCCGTGGGGCACTCGAAGTCCGATCAGGTCCTCGAGCTCGTCGGGGTGGATGCCGGCCTGCACCACCAGCTCCCCCGCGTCGCGGGCCACTGTCGGAGGCTCGGCCCCATCGTGCTCGTCGGCGATCTCCCCCACGATCTCCTCCACGAGATCCTCCTGGGTGACGATTCCAGCAGTGCCCCCGTGCTCGTCTATGACCACGGCCAGAGGAGTGCGCTTGGCTCTCATGTCCAGCAGCAGAGACCGCAGATCCCGGGCCTCGGGCACTACCAGCGGAGCCCGCATTATGGCGGTGACCGGGGTGGCGGACCACCGGTCAGCGGGCACCTCGTACACGTTCTTCACCAGGGCGACGCCCACCACATCGTCGATGTCGTCGCCGATCACCGGGAAGCGGGAGTACCCGGTCCGGGTTGACAGCGAGACCAGCTCGGCCACAGAGCGATGGCGCCCGATGGCGTGTACCGACACTCGGGGAACCAGCACGTCGGCGGCGTTGCGCTCGGCGAAGCGGATGGCCCGGGTCAACAGGCGGGCCCGGGCCGGGCGCATGGCCCCCTCGCGGCCCGAGAGCCGGATCAGCCAGGCCAGCTCCTCCCGAGAGCGGGCTTCGCTCAGCTCCTCGGCGGGCTCGATTCCCAGGCGGGCGACGATGCGATTGGCTGATCCGTCGAACAAGCCGATGAGCGGCCCGGCCATGGTGGCGAAGCCCTTCATCGGCGCAGCCAAGCGCATCGAGGTGCCGAGCGGGCGGGCGATGGCCAGGGTTTTGGGCACCAGCTCCCCGAGCACCATCTGCACGGTCACGGCGATGGCCAACGCCGCCGCAACGGACAATCCGGTTGCCGCGCCTCCGGCGATGCGGGCGGCAACCGGCTCCAGAGCCGCAGCGATAGAGGGCCGGGCGACGACGCCCAACGCCAGCGAGGTTGCCGTGATCCCGAACTGCGCTCCCGAGAGCTGGAAGGAAAGCGACTTGAGCAGCGCCAAAACGGTCCGGGCCGCCCGCCGTCCTGCCGAGGCAAGCTGCTCGACGCGAATCCGGTCCACCGCCACCAAAGCGAACTCAACGGCCACGAACACAGCGTTGGCCGCCACCAAGAAGGCGGCCGCAACCAGGGCCAACGCCGTGGTCCAGCTCATCTGCCGCCACCATGGGCTTGGCATCTGCAATATTCTTTAGAGAAACTAAACATATGAGTATCAAACAGTCGCCGTCTCGAACTGAGAGGGATGCAGCTCACGCGGCGGCTCGCCTTGCCCGACAAGTGGCGCTGGCACTGGGAGGCTTGGATTTGTCGCCTTCACAGTATCGCCTGCTGCTGTTCTTGTCGGAGGGAAATGCTGCCGCTTCCGCAGTGGCCGGACGACTGGCCGTAAGCCGCCCCAGCGTGACCGCACTGGCCGACGGGCTGGAGCGGCGAGGACTCCTCCAGCGGAACTCCGACCCCGAAGATCGACGCAGGGTCGCCCACGAGCTTACCGATGCCGGCCAGGAAGCCCTGGCCGCCGCCGATGCCGCCGCCGCAGCTCAAATCGCGCGCCTTGCCGCCCATCTGGGGGCAAGCCGGGCCCGCGAGGCGATCCGGGGATTGGCCCTGTGGAATGAGGCGCTCAACTTGGACCGAGCCTCCCGGCAATCCGGGCAGTGACGGCGATCTCCGACGCCGCCTTGGACTCGGGGATCCGCGGGGCAAGCCCCTCGGCGGGCTCGCCGGAGTTCGAGCCGATCGGGGTCACCGCCCGATATCCCCCGCCGTCAGCCGGCATCGACCCCGATCAGTCCAAGGGCTGGATCACACGGCTTATGCCGGTTATCCGGACCCATGGCGGGCTTTTGACCGCCGGCTTGGTCACCGGGATCATCGGGCTGGCAGTGCAGGTGGCAGTGCCGGCAGCAGCCCAAAAGGCGGTGGACTCCGCCGCGTCAGGAGACCGCCAAACGCTGTGGATCACAACGGTGGTCATCATCGGGCTGGGGGCGGCCCGGCTGGTGTTCGGCGGCGCCAATCGCTATCTGCTGTTCAAACTGGGCTGGAACGTGGAAACCGACATGAGGGCGATCATGTACGAGCATCTCACCAAGCTGTCTTTCTCCTACTACGACCGAACCCAATCAGGACAGGTCATCTCCCGTGCCAACAGCGATATCCGCTCCGTTCAGCTCCTTTTGTCGTTCGGCCCGATCATCAGCGTCAGCGTGCTCTCGTTCGTGCTGGCCTTCGGCTACATGATCTATGTCCACCCGCTGCTGGCCCTGGTGGCGCTGGCCCCGCTGCCCGGGGTGTACTGGTTCGGGGTGAGGTTCCGCGACCAGGTATTCCCCCTGTCGTGGGTCAGCCAGGCCCGCATGGCCGACTTGGCCACCATTGTGGACGAGAACGTGAGCGGCACCCGGGTGGTGAAGTCGTTCGCCGCCGAGGAGCGCCAGATAGCCCTGCTGGGGCGGTCGGCCCAGCGCATCCAGTGGGCCAACACGCGCATCGTCGACTCCCGGTCGCGCTGGAACCCCCTCATAGAGTCGCTCCCCAGGCTGGGCACCGCCATGGTGCTGCTCTACGGAGGCTGGCTGGCCATCCAAGGCGAGGTGAGCGTGGGCACGCTCTTGGCCTTCAGCGCCTACGTGATCATGCTCCAGCTTCCCTTCCGCATGGCCGGATTCGTGCTCATGCAGGGCCAGCGGGCCAGCGCGGCGGCCCAGCGGATCTACGAGATCCTCGACGAGGTGCCCGAGATCGCCGACTCGCCCGGCGCCGTCGACATAGCGCATCCCCACGGCCGGGTGGACTTCCAAGACGTCCGCTTCGGCTACAACCCCGAAACTCCGGTGTTGGACGGGTTCAGCCTGTGCATAGAGCCGGGAGAGCGGGTGGCGCTGGTCGGGCGGACTGGAAGCGGCAAGTCCACAGTGGCCCGGCTGCTGGATCGCTTCTACGACGCAGACGGCGGCTCGGTGCTCATCGACGGGCTAGACGTGCGAGACGTGACGCTGCGGAGCCTGCGCCACACCGTGGGGCTGGTGCTGGACGAGCCGTTCCTGTTCTCGGCGTCATTGCACGACAACATCGCCTACGGTCGTCCCGGCGCCGCCCGTTCCGAGGTGGTGGCCGCCGCCCGGGCCGCCCAGGCCCACATCTTCATCCAGGAGCTGCCCGACGGCTACGACACCGTGGTGGGCGAGCGGGGATACACCTTGTCGGGTGGACAGCGCCAGCGCATCGCCATCGCCCGCACGCTGCTGGCAAACCCCAAAGTGCTGATCTTGGACGACGCCACCAGCGCCATCGACGTCACCGTGGAAGAGGCCATACACCAGGCGCTCCAAGTGCTCATGGCCGACCGGACCACCATCATCATCGCCCACCGGCTGTCCACCATAAGCCTGGCCGAGCGGGTTGTGATGCTGGCTGACGGCCGGGTGGCCAACATGGGCAGCCACGCCGAGCTGCTGGCCACCGACCCGCGCTATGTCGAGATCCTGGCCCGCTACGGCAACGGCGGCGACGACGGCGGGCCGCCGGCCGCGGGCAACGGCGCGCCCGGGGAGAACCGCCCGTAATGAGCGCCTGGGGAGGGGGCTTTTTCGGCGGGCCGCAGGCCCAGGACGCAGCCCGCGATGCCGGCCTACCCCACGCCGGGGTGCCCGGCGACCTCCGGGCCCGTGTGGAAGAAGTGCTGCAAGACGAGCCCGACTATCCGCCGGTCGAGGTGCGCTTCAGCCATCGCCAGCCCGACGACCCGCCGCTCACGCTGCGCACGTTCCTGTGGCCTCACCGTCGGGCGCTGGCCGTTGCGATGCTCCTGGTGATCTTGGAGACCACCATGATGCAATCGGGGCCGCTGTTGGCCCAGATCGGCATCGACCGCGGCGTGATTCCCGGAAACACCGATGTGCTGCTGGTGGTTGCCGCCGTGTTCCTGGGCTCTGTGGCCGCCCACGCGGGCAGCTCGTTTCTCCGCATCCGCTTCACCGGCCGTATGGGCGAAAAGCTCATGTACGCCCTGCGGATTCGGGTGTTCTCCCACTATCAGAGGCTGTCGCTGAGCTTTTACACCAAGGAGAAGGCGGGTGTGCTGATGACCCGCATGACCAGCGACCTCGAGGCTCTCACCATGCTCTTCCAAGAGGGGCTGGTCAACTTGGCGGTCCAAGGGCTGACCCTGGTGGTGATCACCGCGGTTCTGTTCATCTTGAATCCCTCGCTGGCCGCCCTCACCCTGCTGGTAGTGCTGCCGGCCACGTTCTTGCTCAGCATCTGGTTCCGCCGGGTCTCGGATCGCTGCTATGGACTGGTGCGCGACCGCATTTCCGAGGTGTTGGCCGACTTGCAGGAGAGCCTGTCCGGCATCCGGGTGATCACTGCCCACAACCGCCGGCGCCACAACGTAGTCCACCACAACAACGTGGTGGGGCGGCACAAAGACGCCAACCTGGAAGGGGTTCGGGCCGCAGCGGTTTACAGCTCCACTGCTGAGGCCATAGGCATCGCTCGTTCAGCTCTACAACGCCTACCAGCAGGGCCAGGCGTCTATGCGCAAGCTGCGCGAAGTGCTCGAGAACGAGCCCTCGGTGCCTGAGGCCCCGGATGCGACAGAGCTGCCTCCCATCAGGGGGGAGATCGCGCTCCAGCAGGTCAGCTTCGGATACGAAGACGGCGTGCCGGTGCTCCACGACGTGAGCCTGAGGCTGGCCCCGGGCGAGAGCCTGGCCGTGGTGGGGCCCACCGGCGCCGGCAAATCGACGGTGGCCAAGTTGATCGTGCGGTTCTACGACCCTCAGCAGGGAGCTGTGTGCATCGACGGCCGCGATCTGAGAACGGTGACGCTGGCCTCGCTGCGCAAGCAGCTCGGCGTGGTGCCCCAAGAGCCGTTCCTGTTCTACGGCTCCATACGCGACAACGTGGCCTTCGCCCGCCCCGATGCATCCATGGCCGAAGTGCTGGATGCCTGTCGGGCGGTAGGGCTGACCGAGCTTTTGGAGCGGCTGCCCGACGACGTCAACTCGCTCGTACACGAGCGCGGGGCGTCATTGTCGGCTGGGGAGAGGCAGCTGCTGGCATTGGCACGGGCCTTTCTGGCCCGCCCCCGCGTGCTGGTGCTAGATGAAGCCACCTCCAATTTGGACTTGAGGTCGGAGTCCAAGATCGAAGCAGCGCTGGACGCGGTGCTGGAGGGGCGGACTGCCATCATCATCGCCCACCGACTGGCCACCGCCATGCGAGCCGACCGCATCGCGGTAGTGGAAGACGGGCGGATCACCGAGATCGGCACCCACGACGAGCTCCTAGCCCTCGAGGGCCACTACGCCGACATGTACGCCACCTGGGCTTCCCACGCCGGCTGAGGCCGATGAGCGAGCCAGCAGCCCCGCTTCGGATGATCGGAGTGGGCTTCACCCGCGACAAGAGGCCCATCCTGGCCGATGTGGACTGGGAAGTGTCCGACGGCCAGCGGTGGGTGGTGCTGGGGGCCAACGGCAGCGGCAAGACCACCCTGCTGCGGATCGCCGCCCTCTACGAGCACCCCACAGCGGGCACGGTGGAGGTGCTGGGCCGGAGGTTGGGGCAAAGCGACGTCCGCCGGCTGCGCCACAGGGTGGGATTCGTGTCCCCCGCGCTGGCGCAGATGCTGCGACCCCGCCTGAGGGCGGTCGACGCGGTGATGACGGCCCGCCACGGGGCGCTGGAGCCGTGGTGGCACGACTACAGCGACGCCGACCGCTCGCGGGCGGAATCGCTGCTGGAGCGGGTGGGGGCGGGCGGCCTGGGCGACCGCATTATGTCCACGCTGTCATCGGGCGAGCGCCAGCGGGTGCAGATAGCCCGCAGCCTGATGTCCGACCCCGGAATAATGCTTCTGGACGAGCCTGCCTCCGCGCTGGACTTGGGGGGCCGGGAAATGCTGGTAGCCGACCTGGCCGACCTGGCCGCCGATGCCACAGCCCCTCCCCTGGTGCTGGTCACGCACCGGCCCGAGGAGATCCCCGCGGGCTTCACCCACGCTCTGTTGCTGCGCGGCGGCGGAGTACACGCACAAGGCCCGCTGGAGCGCGTGCTCACCTCGGAGGCTCTGTCGGGCTGCTTCGGCCTTCCCTTGGAATTGGAGCACCGAAACGGCCGCTGGCATGCGCGTGGGGCATAACTGCGAGCACCACGCCCTCATGCACCACCAGTTGCAGATGGCCTGCTGTGGCCTGGTTGCTCACTCCCCGGCCGGCCAGCGGGTCCAGGACCTCATCGCTCAGAGGCCAGGCCAGACCGGTGGCGGTCAGCCGGGCGGGCCCGCCGAGAGCGAACAGGGAGACCGTGGCGCCGGGCTGGGCTGCCAACCTCCGGCGGCCGCGGACCACGAAGGCTTGGGCGTCGCCCAGCCAGGCTTCGACGTCGACGCCGGCCCATCTGGGGGAGGCCAGCACGTAGAGGTTGCCGATCAAGTGGTCGAGGCGCCCACCGCCGGCGCCGATCACGATCACCCGGTCGGCGAGACGGGCGGCCAGCTCGAGGGCCAGCTCCAGGTCGGTCTGGTCCTTGTCAGCGGGGTGGCGCTCGATTCGGGTTCCGGCCTGCTCGGCGGCGGCCAGGGCCTCGGGCGACACCGAGTCCATGTCGCCCACCGCCACCGCCACCGGCAAACCGGCAGCCACCGCTTTGTCGAGCCCCGAGTCGGCGGCCACCACCACCGGATCGGCCGGGAGACGGGCGACCTCTTCAGGAGTCGGGGTGTCGCCTCCGGCCACCACTACCACCGTGACCCCTGTCCGGGCCGGTGAGGCCATCGGCTAGCCAACGAGTTCGGCGGCGCCGAAGATCACCGAGAACCTCACACACCAGATAACCACGGTGGAATACTGGTCGAGGTCGAGGCCGCGGGGAATCTCGTAATTCTGGGCGCCGACGTTGCCCTTCAGGTCGCCGAGGTCCACGTAGTCGTCGTCGAAATGGCCAGCGGGGGCGTCTGTGGGCGCCGAGCTGAGATACACGTTGAGGTCGGGGCCGTTGTCGGTCCTGAACTCCTCGAACCGCAGGAACCGCTGGCCGGTGCCGTCGCCCAGCACCTCCGCACGGCCCCGAGTCGGGTGGCTGCGGCTGATGAACTCGCCCGATGCCTCCACCCTCACCTGGGGCATCTCGGGCATTGCCTGCTCCACCGGCTGCTCTTCGGGCATGCCCAGCTCGTCCATAGCCGCTTCCATCTCCTCGAGGAGCTCCTCAGAGAGCTCGTCGCCGGGCATGGGGCCCGCGTCCGGTGCGGGCGCGGGCGTTTGGGGCTCAGGCGTGCTGGTCTCGGACGCCGAAGCCGTTGCCTCCGCAGCCGTGGCGTCCAGCGCCCCGTCCGGCTCGGCAGCAACACCCGGGGTCTGCCCAGGCACAGACGGCTCGGCAGCAACACCCGGGGTCTGCCCAGGCACAGACGGTTCGGCAGCAACACCCGGGGTCTGCCCAGGCACAGACGGCTCGGCGGCAACACCCGGGGTCTGCTCAAGCGCAGACGGCTCGGCAGCAACACCCGGGGTCTGCCCAGGCGCAGACGGCTCGGCGACCGGGGCGCCGGCCACAGCGCCGCTGTCGAACACCGGCCCGGCCTCATCCACTTCGTCGTCGATGAAGTAGGTCTGGAAGGCGAACCAGAAGAACACCGCCCAGACAAGCAATCCCAGCAGAGCGGCCAGCACCACCGCGATCACCGCTTTGGCCATCGCCGGCAATCCCCCCGCCCAGCCCAACACCCGCAAGATCAGCCGTTTCATCCCCTCCAATGCTAGTGCCCTGAGTGGTTGATTTGTCGCGTGTTTGTTGCATATGCGCGGTCGTGGTGTCGAATGTTTGGTCGGCGGTTTTGTGCCAGATGAGTTGCCTGTTTTTGCCTGTGGTTCGCCCATGCTGGCCGGTTGCCTGGCGGCCCTGTTGCTGGGCCATTACCCGGTGGGTGCTGTCGCGTGGTGTGGGCTGCGAGGTGCGGGCATGGCCGGTTCGTCAGTTTCGGAGTACCGGGTTCAGGCATTTGTTGCGGGCATGGCCGGTTCGTCAGTTTCGGAGTACCGGGTTCAGGCATTTGGGCTGCCAGGTGGTGGTTCCGGTGTCTGGGAACGCCTCGGGTGGCGGGACGACGCGGTGCCGCCCGGTCCGCCTGTCGTGCTCTACCTGGTGGTGTTTGTCGTGGATGTCGTGGTGGCAGTCGTTGCACACCGTGACCAGGTTGGGAAAGTCGGTGCGTCCGCCGTTGCGCCAGTGCTCGATGTGGTGGGCGAAGCTGCGGTTCGCGTCGGCCCCGCAGCCCACACACGCTTTGTCGCGCACCATCAGCGCG